>CANDFN010000007.1 GCA_947384015.1 uncultured Clostridia bacterium
AAACCTGTTCATCTTTTAAAGTTATTAAATTGTTAACTTTATAAGTGGTTGGCGTTGAAAATATGTTGCTTACATTGTTAGTTGGTGAATTTAACAACTCTTTAAGATATTCGCTTGCATATATTGGAACATTTAGTTTGTCGTATTCTTCAATATATTTTATATGGTCATAATGCCCATGAGTTACAAACACTGCACTTATAGGTTTTGAACACACCTTATAAACTTCGCTTGGCGGACACCCTGCATCTATTACAACACAAGTATTTTTCCCTATTAATATATGTGTGTTTTGTTTTAATTCGTCGTCCGCCCAAATTGTTTTAACTGTTGCAATATCCATGTTCGCCTACTTTTTTACAATTACTTGCGAATAGCGTATCACCTTTCCTTTATAAGTAAAGCCTTTGTATGCCTCTTTTACTATCATGCCAGATTCCACATCTGCAGTATTATCTGTATCTATTGCCTGATGAAGTTCTGGATTAAACTTTCCGTTTGCATCAATTACATCAACACCCATTTTTGACAATGTGTCTAAAATGCCTTTTTCTATAAACTTAATGCCCATCAATGTATTTTTATCTGTAATCATATCTGTTGCCATTTTAAAACTATCTAATGCTGGCAAGAATTGTTCTATTGCATCTATAAAGCCATCTTGTCTTGCATCACTAAGCGCGGTTTGCATACGTTTACGATAATTATCAAACTCTGCTTGAACACGCAATAAATCATTTAAATAATTATTTTCCGTATGTTTATTTTGTGCAGATTTATGCTCGTGTTCCGTTTTCTTTTTTGTTTGCTGATTTTGATTTGGTGCGTTTTGCTGCTCTTGCTTTACATCTTCTTCTGTTTCTATATTAGTCTTCTTCAATATTATCTCCTTTTAAGGCTTCCGCTTGGCTAACCATAAATTTTAATGCTGTGGCTAAAGTTGCATAATCTATTCTTTTTGGCCCAACTAACGCTAGGCTTGCAATAGGCACACCATTTATAACTATTGGTGCACTCATCATCATACCACCTTTTAGTCTGCCATCATCTTCGTCACCTATGGTGAACTGTATGTTAGTTTCGTCCTTAACCAAATCTATCATGTTTTCTTTTTCTTCTAACATGTTAAATAAGGTTTTTGCATCATCCATTTCCCACTTATTTAGTCCGTTTAGCAATTTTGCAGGATTTTCGTTTGCTACATCACAACGCGTTTCTATGGCCTTTAAAAGTGCAGTTGACACCCCTTCTATTAGTTCTTTAAACTGAATGATGTTTGCCCCCGCTTTTAAACATACATCATTAACATTGTCTAACATATACGATATTGTTTTACCTTTAAAATGCTTTGTTAGATACTCGCTTGCATCTCCACAAGCCTTTCTTCCAACATTGCCATCTAAGGCAATATTATCGTCTATCACACCAGCATCAGTTTCAACCAACAGTAAAGCATCCTTGCTTATAAGTGGAATTATTTGAATGTTTTTTACAGTAAGGTTTTTTAAGCCATGTTGCACTAACACTGTTGGGCAATTTGTAAATTTGCTTAACCTTTTTGCAAGTGATGATAAAGTGCTTATTAAACTTACCGACCTATCTGTATAACTTTCCATTACCGTTTTTATAGACTGATAATTTAACTTATCGCTTGCTAAGATGTTGTTAACATACTCCACATACGCTTGGTTTGTAGGCACTCTTCCGCCTGAAGTGTGTAATTGTTTTAAATACCCCATACTTTCTAAAGCGTTGAGTTCATTACGAAGTGTTGCCGAACTTAAATTTTTAAAATGAACATTAATTGAAGCGCTTGTTATTGGCTGAGCTGTTTTTATAAAATCGTCTACAGCCTGCAAGACAATATCTCGCTTGCGCTTTGTTTTATCATCCACCGGCCAACCTCCTTTTATCACTCTATGCGTTTATAGTGTTAGCACTCTATATTTTAGACTGCTAATTATATTTTATGCATTATTTTTTTTATTGTCAACTAAAATTGTCAACTTTTTATAAATTTTTTTGTAAAAAAAATAACAAAAAAATGGTAAGTTTTTTACCATTTTACCTTGTTTAATTTCACACATCAATACTATTTAAACAACTAACAACATTTTAAAACTTATTTATTGGTTATTTTAGACTCTGAGCTTGTTGCTGGCAATTTTTGAATATCCCTTTTAACTATATAAGGTATTTCTGTAATTGAACTATCGTCTGCAATTAACATAACCAAATTATCATAAACTTTTGGCATTGCCCTTTTTATTTGCAAAAACAAGCTAGGTTGTTTTAAACCTAATTTAATAAGTAACTTATAGTTTGCTTGATAACTATAAGGAAGATTAGAAATATTAATTTTATTTTCGTTTATACAGAAAATCAAAAAGTCTGTAAAAGACTTATAATCGCAAATAAGTTTATAATAATTATAATCTTTAATTAACAAATTACTTTGTTTTAAATAATCTATAAAAGCGCGAGCTTGAACTCCTTGAACGGGACTCATTTTTATCTCCTTAATTAATTGTGCAATAGATTTTAACGCGCCTTTAAAAATTTGTCAATAGAATTTAATCATTTTTTTAAATTAATTCTAATATTATAGAGTTAGAAACATTAAATTTATCTTTGGCTATTTTTAAATAACCATTCTCTATAACAATCATACCTAGACTTGTTAATTGTTTTATTTGCTCTGCTTTAGAGCGTAAAAGATCTTCGTTAAAATCGGCCTTAAACTTTTCTAAATTTAAACCATGAATTGTGCGCAGAGAAAGCATAATACGTTCTGTCCTACGGGTTTTATCTGTTATATATTCTTTAGATGCAACTGGGCTTTTACCCTCTTTACATAAACTTATATATTTAGAATAATCTGTTACATTATTATACCTATAGCCTTCTATGTAACTATGCGCAGCAACACCAATGCCTAAATATTGAGTATCGTTCCAATACTTTTGATTATGATAACTTTCATAACCCGGCACACAGTAATTAGATAGTTCGTATCTTATAAACCCTGCTTGAGATAATGTTTCGTATATTTGATTATATTGTTTTACTTGTGCTTTGTCACTTAAAGGTTTTACTTTATGATTTTTTATATTTTCGTGTAGTTTTGTGCCTTCTTCAACCTGCAATGTATAAATAGAAATATGTTTTACATCGTTATCTATTAAAAAGGTTAATGTTCGTTTTACATCATCTGAAGATTGACCTGGTAACCCAATCATAATATCTGCGCTTACATTTAAAAAGGCACTTTGGTTGATTAGTTTAAAAGTGTCTACAACAGACTTGTTTGTTTGAATACGACCAACTTTTTTTAAGACACTTTCATTTAAACATTGAACACCAACACTTAAGCGATTGATTCCACATTTTACATATTCTAAAAATTTGGAACGTGTGAATGACATTGGATTAATTTCCATTGTATATTCCAAATAATCGGCAAAATGAAAAGAAGAATAAAGTTTTTCGGTTAACTTAGTTATAAAATCAGGCAAAAGAATACTAGGTGTTCCGCCACCCAAATAAAGAGTATCAAAAGTAACATCATCGTAATTATGTTTAATTAAATCTATTTCATTACATAATGCAGTTAAATATTCTGCCTGAGATTGCTCGTTCATAGAAAAAGATACAAAATCACAATAATCGCATTTTTTATTACAAAATGGAATATGGACATAAAGCCCAAGTGGTCTATTGTCTACCATAAACACCCCTTTAATTTATTATAACCCAAAAAATTTTAAAACGCTAGCAATTTTTAATGCTTTATGAATTTTTAAAAACCATTAAATTTTCAAGTAAGTAAACCCCTACACACTGCAAAACAAATAATACAGCAAGAGTTAGCTAAAAACGAACAAATTGTATATGTATAAATTGCATAAATTTTGTATTATTTTTAATCATCTAACTTTAAAATTGTTACAAAGGCTTCGCTTGGAAGTTCCACACTACCCAACCTACGCATACGTTTTTTACCCTCTTTTTGTTTTTCTAATAGTTTACGTTTACGGGTAACATCACCACCATAACATTTTGCAAGCACGTCTTTACGCATTGCAGATATTGTTTCTCTTGCAATTACCTTGCCTCCAATTACTGCTTGAATAGGTATCTCAAACAAATGGCGTGGAATTACCTTTTTTAATTTTTCGCACAATGCACGCCCACGTGCATAGGCTTTGTCTTTATGCACAATTAATGATAAGGCATCACAGATTTCTCCGTTTAGCAAGATGTCTAATTTAACTAAATCACTTTCCTGATAGCCATTAAGTTCATAATCCATACTTGCATAGCCCTTACTTAACGATTTTATTTTATCAAAGAAATCGTAAACAATTTCATTAAGTGGCATGGTGTAAATAAGACGAGTGCGAGTTGCATCTATATATTGCATATCCAAATAAACCCCGCGTCTATCTGCACATAAATCCATTATTCCGCCCAAGTAATCTTTTGGTGTTATTATTTCTAGTTTAACGACAGGTTCTTCCATTTTTGTTATGCTGGTTTTATCTGGCATTTCGCTTGGATTTTTTACATCGTATACCTTACCTTTATTATCTGTAATTCTATACTCTACACTTGGTGCAGTTGTAATAATGTCTAGGTTAAATTCACGCTCTAACCTCTCGGTTATAATTTCCATATGAAGCAGCCCCAAAAAGCCACATCTAAAACCATGACCAAGTGCTAAAGATGTTTCTTTGGTAAAATGTAAACTAGCATCGTTTAGTTTTAGTTTATTTAGCGCATCATTTAGTTCTTGATATTTATCTCCGTCTAACGGGAACACTCCGCAGAACACTACACTTACCGCATCTTTATATCCATCTAACGGTTTTTCTATTGGGTTTGATTTAAGGGTAATTGTGTCCCCAACCTTAGTGTCACTAACATTTTTTATTGATGCCGCTATGTAGCCAACCTCACCAGCAGATAATGTTTGCCTAGGCTGAGCTTCTGGTGTGTATACGCCTACTTCAGTTACAATAAATGATTTTTTTGTTTGCATAAACAAAATTTCATCACCTGCTTTTACGCTTCCGTCAAAGATTCGCACCATACTTACTGCGCCTTTGTAACTATCGTAATAACTATCAAAGATCAGTGCTTTTAATGGTTTATTATCATCTCCTTTTGGTGCTGGCACATATTTAACCACAGCATCCAAAACAGTTTCTATATTTAAACCTGTTTTAGCACTTATTTCACACGCATCATCACATGGGATGCCTATAACCTCTTCTATTTCTTTTTTAGTTTCCGCAACCTGCGCGGTTGGTAGGTCTATTTTATTTAACACTGGAATTATTTCTAAATTAGCGTCTAGTGCCAAATAAACATTTGCAAGTGTTTGTGCCTGAACGCCTTGGCTTGCATCCACAACCAAAATTGCACCTTCGCATGCTGCAAGCGAACGGCTAACCTCGTAAGAAAAATCCACATGCCCTGGCGTGTCTATAAGATTTAAAATATATTCCTTACCCTGATAATTGTATTTCATTGTTGCAGGGGTTAGTTTAATTGTTATACCGCGTTCGCGCTCTATGTCCATACTATCTAGCAACTGAGCTTCCATATCTCTTTTTGCCACAGTGCCAGTTGCTTCCATAAGCCTATCTGCCAAAGTGGATTTGCCATGGTCTATGTGCGCTACAATACAAAAGTTGCGAATATTATCTTGCTTCATAAATTTATTATAGCATAGGTTTACTCTTTTTGTCAAAAAGAGTAACAGAAAAACAAGTAAATTTTCTTTACTTTTTAAGTTAAAGATAATAAAAAATCCGTAAAAATTTTTTGTGGATTAATTTTTTAAGTTTGTTTTGCTTTTTCTCCACCTTTCTATATTATTATAATCATAACCTTCAAAATTTTGTTCTTTTAAATATTTTTGGTGTGTCACAATTTGATTGTTATAATTATTTAATTGAACTTGTATGTCCGCTTTTAGTTCCCGATTATTAGTATGTTGTAAAACATCTTGTAATACATTTTTTGCATGCAAGTCTGCCACCATTTCTAATGGCGAAAGTTTTAATAAACAATCATAAATTTTTAGATCAATTATTTCTTTTTTCATTTGTGCAGAAACAAAATGCTTAGACTGTGTCAATAAATCTTTATACCTAACATCTACATCTTCTGCTTTTACAGTTTTAGATTTTACTAGCATATCATAATAATGCATCCACTCATGTGCTGTTAGTTTAATTATTCTAGCAAGATTACCTTGTTTTGCTATGCTTGGGTCAAATTTTAATATTGCCGATTTAAAAATTCCATTATCTAACACAGGAATACATTCAGCCGTTCTTAAAACCCAAACAAAAGCGCTTTTATTTAAGTCTTGCTTCTTAAGTTGACATTCACAATTTTTTACGCCAAACTGTTGTGCAAAATAATTTGTAAGAGTTTTAACAAAGTGCAAAAAGTCATTTTCTGTTATTATTTTTACATTGTCTATATAATCATAAATTTCATCCATAATATTATCTTAACATAAAAAGCATTAAAAACAAATAAAAAATCACGCAAAATTTTAATGTTTACGGTTTTTTATTAGCGGCTATTATCGTTATAACTTGTGTAAGATATTTCTTTACAATAGTTGTTTTTATCTTTGGGTTTGCATTTTGACGGTTTTTTATCTTCTATATAAAGTTCTACCAAAATGGCATCTACCCCAATTTTGCAAACACAATCGTATGGAATAAATAAGTTTTTATTCCCTCTAAAAAGAGACCAAAAGCCCTGATTTGGCTCTGGCACAACAATACCTAGAACGCAGGCTGTTACCACATCAAAAACAATGTCTGTAACATGCCCCAAACATTTACCGTCCACATTATTAATAACTTGCTTGTTTTTAAGTTCTAGGAAGGAACTCTCCATATAATACAATATGTTACATTTTGTAAAAAGTTGTTAATAATGTAAAATTTATTTGTTATTTTAATTTTACATAATAAAACAATAAATCCATTTGCTTACCGCCTGCAAAACTTAATAACTTCTGCATTGTTTTATTTGCTTTACCTGTTGCACAAGATATTATTTTGGTATTTTTATTGCGCTTCTTTAGTTCGTTTACTAATTTAAAGAATACTCCATATTTACGATATTCTTTTGCCACATGAGTTTGTGAAACCCATATCACTTCGCCGTCGTCCGCCCAATACATTTTAGAATACAACAACATACCAACGGGAAAATCGTTCGCCAGTGCAACCAAACATTTAAACTTTGGATTGGCACAAAAATAATCGTTATCTAAATTTTTAGAAAAATTACTAGTATGATATTCTTCATTTACTTGATTTATTTCCGCATTAGCTTGTAATAAATATGGTTTATGTTCCGGCTTTGCGTTTACTATTTTAATTTGCATAAAACCTCCTACTTTACAAAAAACCAAAAACAAACAAAATGTTTGTTTTTGATTTTATACTAAACTAAATATAATCCGGCGTCTTTAACTTCAAAAGTTTCTTTGTTTATCAATGGCTTACAAGCGACATTTCTTGGTTGAATAGAAATATCGTTTACATCAATTGCTTTAACATTCCCTTCTTTGTCTGTTACAACAACCTCTCCAATAACTATAGGAGAAACTATAGTGTGAATTTCTTCTTTACCAGTTACAATTTTTAAGCCTTTACGGTTTCTTGCCCCCATAGGAAGTTCGTTTAAACTAAATTTTTTAGCCATACCATTTTTGGTTATTACAAGCACCTTATCTAAGGTGTTTACAACACTAGCAAAAATTACTTTTTGTTTGTTGTTTAAGTTCATACCAATTACGCCACCACTATTACGCTTTGTTATTGGCACTGTGTCATATTCAAAGTTAACACCCATACCGTCACTAGCCACCATTAAAACAGATGGTAAATTATCATTAATTTGAACTGAAATTACGCGATCAAAATCCTTCAACTTAATTGCAAGTGAGCCTGATTTTACATTTACATATTCGTTACATTCTGCGCGCTTTATGTAACCTTGAGTTGTCATAAACAACAATTCTTTATTATCATTTAGATCTTGTTCGGTAAATAATGCTACTATTTTTTCTTTGTTCTCTACTGTAATAATCTGGTTAAACGGTGTTCCACGTGCCGAGAATTTTTTATTAGGAATATCTCTAACATTTAGTTTATAGAAGTTGCCAAAGTTCGTAAACAGGCAAACTTTACTATTCATGCTTGTTTGCAAATAGCAGCGATGCAAAGCATTAATAGAATCGTAATTATATGTTGCACTAGCATTTTGAATCTGTTTTACATCTAAGGTTTTTAGGCGCATTCCATCATTACTTACTGCCACTGCACATTCTGTGTCTAACAACTTTTCTATTGGAGTTATTACAAAACTATCTAGTTGGTTAACAATTAGTGTTTTACGAGGTTTTCCATATTTTGTTTTTAATTCGCTTAATTCCTTAACAATTACCCCATATTGTCTATCACGACTTGCTAAAATTTCCTTTAATTCTTTGATTAAGGCGCGCAAATATCTTAATTCTTGCTCTAGCTTTTCGGTTTCTAAGTTGGTTAACCTACTTAAGCGCATATCCAAAATGGCTTGAGCTTGAATTTCGCTTAACCTAAACCTTTTCATTAATCGTGTTTTTGCTTCCCCTGTTGAAGGGCTGGTTTTTATAATTTTAACAACTTCATCTATATTTTTTATTGCTATACATAAACCTTCAACAATATGTGCACGTGCTTCTGCTTTATTTAAATCATATTTTGTGCGTCGGACTATGACATCTAATTGGAAATTGACATAATATTTTAAATATTCTAACAATCCCAACTGTTTTGGACTTCCATCTGCGATAGCAACAACATTATAGTTAAAGTTTAGCTGCATATCTGTATGTTTTAATAAAAATGCAATTACATTGTCTGTATCTGCATCCTTTTTTAAAGTTATACAAGCACGGATGCCTTGTTTACTAGATTCGTCTGTTATATCAATAATGTCTGCCAGTTCATTTTTGAATTTCTCTTTTAAATCGTTTACAGACTTCAAAAACTCTGCCTTATTAACTTGATAAGGAAATTCTGTTATTACAATTTTTGTTTTACCGCTCTTATCATCCTCGGTATTGAACTTAGCGCGCATAACAACCTTGCCACGACCTGTTAGATAAGCTTCGCGCATATCGTTATCTGCACATACTATACCACCAGTTGGAAAATCTGGGCCTTTTATATATTTAAGCATTTCATCAATGCTTATATCTGGATTTTTGATGTAAGCTATTGTTCCGTCAATCATCTCACCCAAATTATGTGTTGGGATATTCGTTGCCAACCCTACCGCAATACCAGAGGCACCATTAACATAAAGGTTTGGGAAACGCCCTGGCAAATAGTCTGGCTCTTTAAGCGAATCGTCAAAGTTTAAACTATATGATACAGTATCTTTATCTAAATCCTTCATAAGCTCAAGTGCTATTGGGCTTAAACGAACTTCTGTATAACGCATAGCAGCAGCATCATCTCCGTCTATAGAGCCAAAGTTACCATGTCCTTCTACCAAACATTCTTCCATAACAAAGTCTTGAGCCAAACGCACCATTGCTCCATAAACCGAAGTATCTCCGTGTGGGTGGAATTTACCAAGTGTATCACCTACTATACGTGCAGATTTTTTAAACGGTTTATCAGGAGTATTGCCTAGTTCTAACATGTCAAACAAAATTCTACGTTGAACGGGTTTTAGTCCGTCTTCAACCCTTGGAAGAGCACGATCTAGAATAACATATTCACTATATGGTAACATAGAAGTAGACATTACTTCTTCTACTGTTTTTTCTATTAAATTGCCAGTTGTTGGAATTTCTATTTTCTTTTCTTTCATTATTCTTCATCCTCCGGCTTGTTTGTTGTAAAGTTATCTATCTTATTAAAGTTGGCGTTTTTGTTAATATAATCTTTACGAGCGCTAACATCATCGCCCATCCATGTGGTTATAACTTTATCTGCCATAACCTTATCTTCAACAGACACTCTCATCATATTACGCTTTTGTGGATCCATTGTGGTTGTCCACAATTGTTCAGCGTCCATTTCGCCTAAGCCTTTGTAACGTTGAATTGTATAGTTCTTTACAAGCGAGGTTTCATACGCAAGTTCTTCATCGGTATAACAATAAACCTCTTTATCTTTGCTTGATACCTTATATAATGGTGGCATACCTATATATATATTACCATTTGTAATAAGTTCTGGCATATAGCGAAAAAAGAATGTTAAAAGAATAGAGCGAATGTGCATACCATCCTGATCCGCATCGCTTAGTATTACAATTTTATTATACTTTAAGTTTTCTAATTTAAAGTCCTGCCCTATGCCTGTGCCTATTGCACCGATTATTGTGCGAATTTCCTCGTTAGCTAGCACTTGGTCTAAACGCTTCTTTTCACTATTAAGTGGTTTGCCACGCAAAGGAAGAATTGCTTGGAAATATCTATCTCTGGCTTGTTTTGCTGTGCCACCTGCCGACTTACCTTCAACTATAAACAATTCGTTTATTTCTGGAGTTCTGCTTGTGCAACTTGCAAGTTTACCAATAAGCTGACTGTTATCAATAGAATTTTTTGCCCTATTAATATCTTTTGCCCTTTTTGTTGCAGCACGAACCTTAGAAGCAAGCTGGGCTTTCTCTATTATAATTTTACCAATGTTTTCATTTTTCTTAGTTGCAAAAAACTCTGTTAAGCCTTGGGTGCAAACACTTTCCACGCGCGACCTTGCTTCTACATTACCAAGTTTTGTTTTTGTTTGACCTTCAAACTGAACATTTTTCATTTTTACAGAAAGGACAGCAACCAACCCTTCGCGGAAATCATCGCCAATAAACAGCCCGTCTTTTTCTTTTATTAAATTATTTTTCTTTGCAAAATCGTTAAGCACTTTTGTTAATGCAACTTTAAAACCAACTTCGTGTGTTCCACCCTCTGGTGTTGGAATATTGTTTACATAACTAAAAATGTTATCAATATATGTGTCTACATACTGAATGGCAAGAGATACATAAGTATCTTTAATTTCGTTTTCTATATATATTGGAGGGGCAAATAAAGGTTTTTTATCTTCAGTTAAATAAGAGACATAATCTCTTATGCCACCCTCATAGCAAAGTGATTGATGTGTGTTTGTTCGTTCGTCCTTAAGTTCAATATGAACACCTTTATTTAAAAAGGCTGTTTCTTTTAAACGTTCCAAAACAGTATCGTAATCAAACTTAACATCTCTAAATACTCTATCATCTGGCAAAAAGCGAACATGCGTTCCTTTTAAATTTGTATTTCCAATTTCTTTTAGGCGCTGAACTGGGCTACCGCTATGAATTTTACCATTACTTTCTACTGATTCAAACCTTGCAAAATATTTTTTGCCGTCCTTACAAACTGTTACTTCTAACCAACGACTTAATGCGTTTGTAACACTTGCACCAACACCATGCAAACCGCCAGAGTATTTATAGTTGTTATCGTCAAACTTACCACCTGCATGAAGCTGTGTAAATACAACTTCTACACCACTAATTTTAAGTTTTGGATGTGGGCTAACAGGGATTCCTCTTCCGTTATCTTGAACAGACGCTGTGCCGTCCTTATGCAGAATTACTTCAACCTTATTGCCATAACCATTTGCAATTTCGTCTATTGCATTATCTATAATTTCCCAAAGTAAATGATGCAAACCATTTACACCTGTTGTGCCAATATACATACCTGGGCGCATACGCACTGCATCCAAACCTTCTAGCACAATCAAATCTTTAGAATCATAACTTGCCATAATTTCCCTTTTAATCTACATTTTTAGTATATCAAAAATAAAAATTTTAGGCAATTTTTTTTAATAGATAATTGAAATGTTTAATTTTTTAGTTATATTTTTACCAACTTCCATTTTGGAAAATTTTAACAAATATTTAAGTTTTGCACAAAAAATAAGCAAAATTTAATGTAAAACACAGTAATTTTGCTTAATTTTAATTTTTTTATTTTTACAGACTTTTATCTTCTAATATGTTTGTATTAAAATATTTATAATTTTTAGTTTCTTTTGCGCTATTTACAAGCATCCTAACTAAAGATATATAGTCTATTCCGACCGGCTCAAACAAGTAAAACGCCATACTTCCAGGAACAGTATTTACTTCGTTAAAATATAGCTGGTCTGTTTCTTTGTCGTAAATATAATCAATCCTTACTACACCATTTAAATTTAATCTATTATAAATGGTTTTAGTATAATCGTTAATTTGATGTTCTAACGTGGTTGAAATGTCGGCTGGAATAGAGCGCTCTTTACCCTTTTGATTATGCTGATATTTGTCTTCAAAAGTTAAAAAGTTGTTTTTAGTTATTGGGCTTTCTACTGCACTTAAAACTAATCCGTCTTCTGTTTTTATACAAGCTTGATTATACTCTACTATGCTTGTTATTTGCTCTTCAACCAAAGCATCATCATGCATTAAAAATATTGCTTGAACCTGCTCTTCAAAATTTTCACCATTACATACTTTTACACCAATACTAGAACCTAACGAATTCGGCTTTACAATTAAATTATTAGAAAATTCTTGTTTTATAATTGGAATAATTTCATTGTAATTTAGTTCATCTACTCTTGCCCCTTTTATAGTTGGCACAACATCTGCAACCAAGGTTTTAGCAAGTGTTTTATCCATTGCCAAATGTGAAGCCAGTGCATCAGCACTTGTTATTTTAACACCTTGCACGGCAAAGAAACCTGCCAAATCTCCATTCTCTCCAACCCCACCATGACAACAATTTATAACGCAATCTATATCAAAAAGCTTTTTTAAAAATAATCCTTTTTTATACACCGCACCATTAGCAATTATAACTTGTTGGAAATTTAAAGCCTTCTTGTTTGAAAAAGCTTTTAAATCGTTTATTTTTGTTGCTAGATAAAATTTATTATCTAGCCCTAAATAAATTTTTTCCAACTGTAATTTTTCTTTAACATTATTTGCCAGTTGCATCCCTGTAATTATAGAGATATCATGTTCACAACTAGCCCCACCAAATATAACACATAATTTTTTCATGTTAATATTTATGTTTTGTTGCTTTTTTGTGTTCTTTAGTTAAATTACAGCTTTTATTTGCATAAATAAATTTAATGAAGTTTTTATTTAAAGGCGAAATTATTAACTACGATTTTTGTTTTGGCAAAGAAAAATCTGTTTTGTTTTTACATGGTTGGGGTGCAGACAAAAACGCTTTTGCAAGCACAATAAATTTACTAAAAAACAAATTTAACATCTTAACTTTAACAATGCCAACAATTAAAGAAACATCTTTTGTGTGGTCTTTACAAGATTATGCAAACCTTGTTTTAGACCTTTTAAAGTTACACAATATTAAACAAGTTTATATTATTTGCCACAGTTTTGGTTTTAGAGTTGCAAGCCTTATTGGTAAAAGCTTTAATATTGAAAAAATTGTTGTAACAGGCGGGGCAGGATTAAAACTAAACAACATTTTTAAAGAATTAGAACAAAACAACAAAAAGATATTTTTAAATAAATGGAAGTTTTTATACAGCTCTATTGCAAGTGAGGATTACAAAAATTTATCAAAAATAAATAAGCAAACTTTTAAAAACATAGTTAACCTTAACACAAAAAACTTAATATGTTTTACATGCCCTATGTTGTTATTTTGGGGGAATAAAGACAAAGAAACCCCGCCCGCTTTTGCAAAAATCATAAACAGACACAACAACTGTAAACTTATAATAACAAAAGGTGCACATTTTTCATATTTAAAAAATAATGCACTATTTAACAACGAGGTAATAGAATTTTTGTGTTAACTGCCGTTTTCATTATTAATATAATATCTTTTTTAATTAACTTATTTTATGTTAAAAGTTTTTTACATTTATTTCAACTAAAAGACTATAACAATAAAAGATACCTTAATTACTTTAGAATAAAACATTGGTTTATCTACCTTTTAGGTATTGTTTTATTTGTTTGCGAGGTTGTTTTGCACTGCACACATTATTTAGATTTATGGTTTGTTGTAGTTTGTAAAACAATTCTTTTAATTTTTAACTTTGCAATTTGTAATAATTTGATTATTTCTAATAAAACACCAATCAAATACACTGGCAAAATTAAACGAATATTTGCTTTGTGTGGTTTAAGTTTAGCGTTATGTGCCTGTTTTAAATTTGGTGCAGAACTAATATTTTTAGTTATGCCTATTTTACCAATATTTACAAACACAATAAACATTTATGATAAACTTTTAAACAGACGCTTTATAAAAAAGGCACAAAATCGCCTAAAAGAAATAAATCCAAAGATAATTGCAATAACTGGCAGTAATGGAAAAACTAGCATAAAAAATATTTTATTGCAGATGCTTGAAGGCAAATTTTGTTATGCCACACCCAAAAGTTACAACACTCCACTTGGAATAAGTTTGTTTATTAACAATCAACTTTCTAACGATTGTAAATATTTAATTTTAGAATATGGTGCCAGAAAGCGCGGAGATGTTAAAAAGCTATGTAAAACTTTTGGCGCAGACTATGGAATATGTAGTTTAGTTGCCCCACAACATTTAGAAAGTTTTAAAACCATAAATAATATTTACCTAACAAAAAAAGAATTAAGCAACTTTTTAGGAAGTAAACTTTGCATATTTAATTTAGATAACACTTACACAAAAAAAATGCATTTATTAAAAACCGGCAAAAAACTTGGAGTTTCCATAAAAAGTTATGCAGATTTTTATGCAACAAACATTAAAGTTACAAACTTTACAACAAGCTTTAATTTGGTTATTAATAATACCACCTACACCGCCACCACAAAATTACTGGGTAGACATAATGTAACAAACATTTTGCTTGCAACCGCATTAGCGCTACATATAGGTGTTAATATTAAAGACCTTTTAAACATTATTAGTAATTTACAACCCACCCCTCATAGATTAGAATATATTAAAGGAAATTTAAACATATTAGATGATAGTTATAATTGTTCTATTGCAAGCGCTGAAGAAAGCTTATGGGTGCTAGCACAAACTGAAAACAAAAAAATGGTTTGCACACCAGGCATTATTGAAGGCGGCAAACACGAATATGAAATAAATTTTAAACTTGGAGAACTTTGTGCTGAAAGCGATTATGTAGTAATTGTTGGTGAGCATAACAAAAAAGCAATTTCAAACGGGCTAAAAAACAAAAATTTTAACAGCAAAAACCTATTTTTAGCTCCGACATTAGAAGACGCAAAAAAACATTTTGGCATATTAAAAGAAAATGACACCCTATTGTTGTTAAACGATTTGCCCGATGATTACAATTAAAAAAGCTAATTTTTATATTATTTAACAGTTTTTAGTAGCGGTTCTATTTTTTCTACAATCTTGCCAAAGTTAACATCTTTACTTAGTTCGTTTTTGCCAATCCATTTGTAAGAAGACATTTCTTCTTCGTCAATTTTAACATCAAATTCATTATCAACAACAAATAAATATCTAAAATCATAATGATAATGTTCTGCCATGTTTACACGCGGATTATACTCTATAAAATGAATATCTATATCAAAAGGGATATGTTTGTTTGGATTTTTAGAAATTAAACTAAAATTTTGCACGCCCGTTTCTTCTTTTAGTTCTATTATTGCGCGCTCTAGCGGATTTGTATCACCCTCCTCACAATGTCCACCTGCATATGAATATATCTTTAAATCTTTATGAAACATTACCAAAAACTTTTTTGTTGTTGTGCAATATAAAAATCCGCCAGCTGTTAAATGTCCTTTGGGGTTATTCCAATCTACCATTGCATGTTTGTTGTTGGCTTTTAAAAATTTATTTAGTTTTTCTACCTTTTCTTTTTCGTTAGGAAATTCTTTTAAATATTCGCTAGCTATATTTTTTATTATTTTCTTTTCCATATTACAAAAACTTGTTTGTTAAACCTCTTTTATCATCTCTAAACAATCATCGCCATTAGCATAATAGTTTTTGCGGGTTCTTCTAACCACAAACCCTAATTTTTTATATAGTAAATATGCGGTAATATTTTTATAGCCTACTTCTAATGTTAAATTTTTTATTTTATGTTTTTTACATTCTTCTTGTGCTTTATCTATTAACTTACTAGCAATACCAAGGTTACGATAATCTTTATCTACTGCAACACTTATAATATTTACCTCATCTGTTATTTGTAAAATTATAAAGCCTACTATCTCTCCGTTAAAACAAGCTGTGTGTATTTGATAATTTTTATCTTTTAACATCTCTTCAATTTGACTTAAAGTAAGCGGACTTGTAGAAACTTGTTTTTCTATTTCAGCAATTTTATTTAAACCGTCTTCATCTGCTTTAGTAATTGTTAAATTACCTGCCTTTAATTTTTCTCTTTCAGCTTGAGACAACTGATAATACACTGGGGTTAAAGTTTGGTCCTTACTTTTGTTTAAACAATCTATTATTATATTTGCATCAAACTTAACAACTAATGCTTTTATATTTTTATCTTCTTCAAACATTGCTATTTTGCCATTTGGTGCAATTTCTTTTAATTCTGCCAAGGTTAAATTTCTATCATATTTATAAACAACATTATTAACCAAACGTGCCACAAAATATGTGTTTCCGCTACCTGCTATTGCAACCGCTTCAACTTCGTCAAATTGGTTCGTAGCAAGTGCAAACAATAAATCTAAATTATTAATACCATAAGCAGATGCTTTAGTTACATCCCTAAACGCCTTTATTGTTGCAACACCCACCCTTATGCCAGTAAAAGAACCAGGACCAACAACAACACCAAAACGATCTATATCGTTAACCGTTACATTGTTAGCAGACAACAAATTATCTATCATTGGAATTAGCACCTCATTATGATGCGCATCATTACTGCTAGATGAAGAAAAAACCTGCCCTTCTTTTTGAAGCACAATGTCTAAAACCTTGTTAGATGTATTTATTATTAAAGAATTCATACTAGCCTTTTAATTTTATATTTTTAATTTCTATTTCCCTAGTTTTATCTGCAATAAATTTCATGTTTATTTTAATTGCATTATCTGGAAGAAGAGGTTGAACATTTTGCCCCCACTCTACAAACTTAATTGCCGTTGGGTTTGAAAGCACTTCATC
The DNA here is from genome assembly GCA_947384015.1 of uncultured Clostridia bacterium. Classification (GTDB taxonomy): domain Bacteria; phylum Bacillota; class Clostridia; order Christensenellales; family UBA1242; genus Onthoplasma. The sequence goes on from CANDFN010000007.1 coordinate 17,225, forward strand.
AAAGCCTGCTTCTATTGCCTCGTCTGTATTAATGCGATAAAAATCAAAATGATGAAAAACAAACTTGCCATAATAAGTTTTTAATATTGCAAATGTTGGACTGTTTATAACCGCTTTAACTTTTAAATAACGTAAAATATAACGAACAAAAGTTGTTTTGCCCGCACCTAAATCTCCATTAAGCAAAACTACATCTCCTGCTTTTAGTTCCTTTGCAAGTTTTATAGCTAAACGCTTTGTTTCTGTTAGATTTTTAACTTTGGTTTTCATCATCTTAATTATATTTTAGTTGGCTAAATTTGTCAAACGATTTTTATTAAAGCTAAAGACATATTCTATTTATTATGCTTATTAAACAATAAAATGATTAAACATTTCAATATGGGGCAATATTAAGTATGTCTAAATTTAAAATTTTTAATTTATTTGATAAATTATTTATTACCGTTGCAATTTTTTTAATTGCATATGCTTGGATTAATTTTTATATACGTTCACTTTGGATTACTTTTGTTTTAAGTTTAATTATTACATTTGCAAGTGTTTTTGTTTTATATTATTTTTTAAATAAAAAATCATCAAAGGTTGCATTATCAAACAAAGAAAAAGCCGAAATTAATAAAACTTTTTATATTTTTAGACTAACACCTAACGAAGAGCGTTTAAAACTTTTAAAAACAGTATTAGAAAAAACCTATAAAACAGAACTAAAAAATGGTATACTAACCTACAGCAAAGACGAAAAATCACACCTTGTTATAACCGCCACCAAATACGAGTTGATTACCCAAAACGAATTGATTTGCCTGCTTGACGGATTTTTGCAAGTAAACTGCAATGTAATAGACATTATCTGCAATGAACATACTGTTACTAACAGTAAAATTTTTAAAGACAAAGATATTAATTTTATTAATAAAAGCGAATTATTTGCAATATTAAAAAATGCTAACATTCAATTAGATGATAGCAACATTAATAGCACTGTTAATAAAATTAAATTTAAAGATATATTACAAGGTATATTTACACCAAATAAAGCACGCGGTTATTTTTTGTGCGGACTTGTTCTAATTTTTAGTTCTATAATTTTGCCATATCATGTTTATTATGTTGTTGTTGGCAGTATGCTTATGCTGTTTAGTGTTATTTGCAAAATATTACCATTTTTTGAACCTTCGCGCTAAACCAAAATTGTAATCTTACCATTACTTTTTGCGTATTCGTATGCTATTTGGCTACCACTTTTAGTAGCAAAACTAAAAGCTGATGCACGCCTATATTCTATTTTAGATGCAACTTTCTCTCTCAAATAAAATACACATACATCACTTAAGTTTATCATCTCCTCGTTCCTTTTAAAAAAGGTATAATCTTCAGTTTTTTTGTTAAGCCTAGCATCATAACCCTGAAGAGTTATACTGTTGTTAAAAGATAAATGTAAAGAACGTTCAGCTTCTGCCCTTTCACTTTCTAAATAAGATATTTCACTATTACATGGACATGCCACCCTCACTAAAAATGGATAATCTTGCTTAAATTGTGTTACAACTTCATAACATATATCTGTAAACTGGTTGCGACTGCCAAACAAAAACTGCTTTATTCCTTTTGCTATTAATTCCCTCACCACTTTTGTTAATTGATTTTTTAACACATTTTTATAAACTATTTTATTATTACATCCTATAAAGGAACATGTTAAATTTTCATCCACATTGACCATAATTCCATTATATAGAATATCAGTCAATTATGCAAGCAATTTTTAACTTTATAATTATTTTAGGTGAAATCTATGAAATTTGAAGATTTTTGTTTAAATTTGGCTAAAGAACGAATTTGTAAAGGCTTATCTGCTTACGAATTAAGTTTGCGTTTAGGCAAAGATGCAAGTTATATTAATAAATTAGAAAATGGAAAAATCAACGTTAGTTTAAAAACTATTATCGCAATTAGCGAATGTTTAAAAATCCCTGTTTCAAAACTATTTGAGGAAAAGAAATAAAACTAATGAAAAATTCAATTAATCATGCCCTAGCTTTAAGAATAAACGAGCTTCTTAAACAAAAAAATTTAACTCGTTACAGATTAGCCATGAATAGCGGTGTATCGCATTCCACATTGAAAAATATTATTCATGAAACTGTTGAAAATAATTTACTATCAACAGTAATTTTGCTTGCTGGCGGATTTGATATGACTGTTAGCGAATTTTTAGATAGTCCTTTGTTTTTGGAAGAGAATTTAAAACTATGAAATTTGAAGATTTTTGTTTAAATTTGGCTAAAGAACGAATTTGTAAAGG
>CANDFN010000008.1 GCA_947384015.1 uncultured Clostridia bacterium
TAATCATCACTATCTACAAAAAACAAAAAATCACCACTTGCCACATTAATCCCAGCATTTCTGGCATCAGATAGCCCTCCATTAGCTTTATGAATAACCTTGATGCGTTTATCTTTTTTTGCCCAAGCATCACACATCTTAGGGCAGTTGTCTGGACTACCATCATCCACTAGTATTATTTCTAAATTATTATAAGTTTGATTTACAACACTTTCTATACACCTATCTAAATAGTCCTCCACTTTGTAAATAGGGACGATTACAGTAATTAATTTTTTATCCATACTTTATCCTTTAATAGATTTTATCTATAATTTCATCTAAATATTTCTTATCTAAATCTTCTTCTGCACAATCTCCCATGCTATTACATTCATTGACATGTTTATTATTGATTGGTACTTTTTTTGTAGCACCCATTTTAAACCATTCATACTCAATATCTATATGTCCTAAATCTAAAGCACGATATCCCAAATTTGCTAATTCATAAGCCAATACTGTAGCAGTAGGACCAAGAGCAAGAATAATTAAATCATCTTTTTTACAATTTTTTTGAACAGAATTTAATATCTCATCATATTTGTCAAAAGCATTAGTCTCAGGGCACAAAATTCTTTTAATTGTTTTAGCATTATCAAATAAATCATTACCTACCCCAAGTCTAGAATTTTTACCTTCAACAAATACAATATTGTGCTGAGACCATATTTGTTTAAATTTATTTATATAATTATCAATCCCATTTTTATTAATATACCTTATATAGAATCTACTAATTTCAGCATCTCCTAACAATTCGTGTTTACCAAAATGTTTATTCCACATCCCACCAAATACAAGCATACATCTTTTCCAAAATGTATATTCTTCTTTTGTTAAAATTTTTTTATTTAGGTTTTTACCAAAAATATCTGGAACACACACCAAACATTTATTATTTGTTCTAACTTGTTGTAATTTACTAGCCAAAAGTTCATTATATTTTTGAAATTTTAAATTTCTGCCTTCCATAATACTAAGCTCACCATCTCCAAATCTAGCTAATGAACATTTGTTTTTTAGAATATAATCTAACGTTTCATTAGAATTCATTACCTTTGGTTTTTTATTATATTTTAACTTTAAAAAAGAACTCTTAATAATAAATTTAATCGCTTCACTAATTTTCATTTTTCACCCCAATTATTCCTTATTTACTATGATATTGTAGCATAAAACAAATAAATATCAAAACTAATTAGTGCTGGTTATGGTATTTTTATTAACCCCACTAAATTCCAGTTCTTGTCTGCAATCATTTTTACATCCCAAAATTAACATAATCATTACAGTTATTTCATAATAGTATTCTACTGATTCAAACATGCAATTTATAATTACAGGTAAAACTATTAAAACAAAAATTGCAAAAGAAAACTTTGTAATTTTTTTATAGTTAATAAAACTTAACAATATTAATAAAATTAAAATTGATCCAACAATTCCATGCTTCCACAAAGTTTCTATAAACCAATCATGTGCGTTCATTTGTCCAATCTCTTTTGCTCCTACTCCTCTTCCAAAAAGCATTGTCTGAATGTCTTTCCCCCAATTTTTTAAATATTCTTTTCTAAAACCACTCCTTCCAAAATCAAAATAGATTTCCCCATTGATACACGCTTGATACCATTCATCACTTCCATATTCTAAATCGCCATAATCCTGATTTGTTTCTTTCTCCGCACATTCATCAAACAATCTTACTATTACCGAATCTGGCAAAATGTTTGCTCTAGATAAATATATAATACTTTGTTTGTAAAGCACCACAGATACTGCCAATACAGCCATAAAAATGTTAGCACATAATATTAGCCCCTTTTTTCTTTTCTTTACAACATACAAAATTGAAAATATTATTAGCAATATCACAAAACATAATATAAATATACGAGATATGGTTAAGTAACCAATTATAAAAGAAATTATAGACATTACAATAAATTGACCATTGTTTATCTCTTCTTTATAGCGTAAAACAAATAACCCAATCAATAACAATAATACTCTCATCCCAATTATATTAGGATGTTCATACAAACCTGCAAATCGTGGTGTGTTAAACCCTGAAATTGCATTTATTAATTCATTTCCTTCTACTCTTGAGGATATAAAATTAGTAAGATAAAACAAACTAGATATTATTAATCCATAAAAAATAGAATATATTAATTTTTTTAATGATAATTCATTTTTATATTCAAAAATCAAATAAAGTAAAATTAAAATTCCAGCGATATAAACAAAATTTGATAATTTAACTTTATGAATAGGTAAAACGATAAATATTAAAAATATACTAATCGGTATAAATGTTTTTAAATTTACTTTTTTATTTTTTTTAAAAAGTTCAATTAAATATTTAACGCCCATACCAAATATTATAACTATAACACTAAATCTAAAAATTAAACTTGAATTATTTAATGTCAATATAGAACGGAACGGTAACAAAAATAAAATTAGTTGTAATGTCTTTTCAAAATTAAGAAACGTTGAAGATAAAATACAGAAAATTAAAACAAAAGGAACAATCTCTTCAAAAAAGCAAGTTAAAAATAGCAAAAACACAACTAATGAAACAACTATTAATTCACTGTGCTTTTTTAGTTTAAATATAAAATGTTTAAATTTTTCTTTTGCTGAATCATTTGACATTCTTTATCCCTTTGCCTATAAAATATTGATATCTTTATAAATGTCTTTTAATTGATTGCGAACGGTGTCCAAATAATAATCTTTAACTCTTTCTTTATTATATTCTCCCATCTCGTTAGCAAGGTTTACATCGTTTAAAACTTTTGTTAAAGCTAATGTTTGCGCTTTTACGTCTTCACAACCAGTAATAATACCACCTTTACCCTCATCAACTAAATCAACATTTCCACGCACATTGGATGTTACAACAGGCAAACCAAAATGCATTGCTTCCATAATGCTCATAGTTAAACCCTCTTGAAAAGACTGATGGAAGAAAACATTGCTTATTTGCATAATTTTATTTATGTCTTTTCTGTAGCCTAAGAATATAGCTTTATCTTCTAATCCCAAAGCTTTTGCATATATTTTCATTTCTTCAAGCATTTTGCCAGTTCCACAAAGTAGGTATTTTACATTACTTTCCGTTTTACAAAGTTCTGCAAAAGTTTTTAACATTGTTGGGTAGTTTTTGCGTTTAATAAATTCAGATACCGAAACAATTACCTTATCATCCTCATTAAGCCCTAATTCTTTTCTAAATTTGGCTTTATCAAATGATGAATTATCGTATTTGTTTTCGTCAATACCAATGCCGTTTATTTTGTAAACATGTTTGCATTTCCAATTTAGACAAGCATTATAGTCTTCGTTATTCATGGTAATTAGAGCATCAGTATATTTTGCCATATATCTTTCTGCCGTTTTAAATATAAGGTTTTTAATTTTGCTATTACCTTTAAAAAAGAAAAATCCGTGTGCCGTGTATATAACTGGAATATGGAACTTTTTACCAATAAGCCTTCCCATCATACCACCAACCGGTTGTTGGCAATAAATTAAATTGTAATTGTTTTGTTTTTGCAATTCTTTTATTGTTTTATAAGCCTTAAGATTAATTTTCTTTAATGGGCTACGTTCCATAGGCACTTCTATCATGTTTAAACCATATTTCTCTTTTAGCTCATTAAACCAAAAACCTGTATTAGAACAAACGCAGTCAACCTGCGCGCCATATGCTTTTAAATCCTCAATATGAGGTAATAAAAATTGCCAAATCATGTTATCTGTTGTGCAAATCAACATCACTTTTGCACCATTTAATTTCACTTCTGTTTTCTTCATTTTTTCTCCTAAATTTATTATAGCACACACACCAATTTTAACAAAACAAATTTTAATTAAAAAACAGATTTCTTACGAAATCTGCTCTTCTTTTTTGACATTTTCCACAACATTTTCTTCCTTAATCTGGTTAGGCTTTTCTTCTACTGTTTTTATAACTTTTTCTGGCACATCAGCAAACAAAACCATAAAAGCAAGAATGATTGACGTTATTCCAAAATAGTTAAACACATTTTCAATTAGTCCTATTACGCAAACCCAAATTACAGGTAATGCGGAAATAAATTTTGGTCTTTGTTTGTTTAGTGCTTTTATAAATATAACAAACAAATATATTAAGGCAATACAACCAATTAAACCAAATCTATAAAGTAAAAATATGTATAAGTTATGGCTTGCTCTTGGCATGTTTTGCGCCACTATAAACACCTCTTCTGCAACCAGCCCATGCCCAAATAAGAAGACAAAAGGATTCTTAACAATTGCTTTTAAATAATCTAACCAAATATAGTTTCGTTCGGTTAAAAAGTTACTAACAAAATCTCCATCTCCTTTAACAAAGCGATTAACAATTTCTAAAATCACTTTATACCCAGCAGCCATTGCCACCAAAATTATAAGTGCAAATATAGCAACAAATTTTATGTGATGTTTGAAATCGTCTTTTAAATATAGTATTATAAATAGCAATGTAAACAAGGCTAAAAGCAATATCCCCGTTTTAGAGCGACAAAACAAAGTAAAGCCCGCGCACAACAGATATATTAAAATAAATTTTAAAGTAGAGATATTGTTCTTTAAATATCTATACATGTAATAACTCAATAAGAAAATCCCTCTCATATGAACATGGTTAGTATGTGCTAAAAACGCATTAAACCTGTGGTCCATATAAAAAACATCGTAGTGATAAGCAGGCAAAACGGACACCATTAAAGCAAGAATACAAGAACTAATAAAACCACCAAGCATATAATTGATGCCTTGTTGCACATTAAATTCCTTTCTCATTGCAAACATTAAATAGGTTAATGGGAAATATGATATATACATAAAACCTGCTGCAAAAATTTTATGGAAAAAACTTATAGCCGTCCAAAAAACTAAAAAGATAGATAATGCAATAACAATTTTCGTGTAAAACTTATACTTACCCTTTTTTAAACCTATGCAATATTTTATAAGCAAGGCACAAGTAAAACAAATTAAAATAGGACCTAAAAACGTTCCATATCTATTGCTATTATAAGAATAACTTTGTAAAAATAAAAAGATGCAAAAAGCTTGTTGAATAGGCAAAACCACAAACAACACAGCAGCACCAATAACCACTGCAACGCCTAAATATTTTACATAACCGCCAATAAGATAGATAAGCGTTAAAATAGCACAAGCTATTATTGTCTTGTTTGTTAAAATTTCTTTTAATTTTAGTTTAAAGGTTTCTACTTTACTCATTTTTTAGATTATATCACTATGCAATTCTTTTTGCAACTAAAACAAAAAGCCGTGCAATAAATTTTTGCTATCACACGGCCTTATTTTATTTATCTTCCTCTGTTTTGTTTTCTATAATCTGTTCGGTTTCTGCCACATCTTCTACAGAGGTTTTATTATGCAAATCTGCTTGATAATCAATTTTACCTCCGCTAGCAATTAATTGTTCCGCCCTAGCCAAACCTAAAGAATATTGTTCTTGAGTAATTTTGCCTGATTTTAACAAATAATCTGGATAATAATAATCTCGTTTACTGTTGCCAGCACTACCAGAATCTGACTTAAATACTGCACCAACAGTTTTAAACAAAAGCCCAATATCTTTGAATAATGTTATATGGTTAGCATATTTAAGGTCTAATGCAAAAATTTCTTCCCAACTTATGCTACTTCTACCACCACAAACTTGAGAAGGACCAGTTAAACCCGGACGAACTGAATATGCCTGCAATGTTTCTTCATCATAAAAGACCATATCTTTAACAAGCCTTGGACGTGGTCCAATAAAACTCATATCACCTTTTAAAATGTTAAACAGTTGAGGCAATTCGTCTATGCTAGTTTTTCTTATAAACTTACCAATTTTTGTAATACGTTGTGCGTCTGGCAAAAGTTCTCCATTTTCATCAGTAGCATTGGTCATACTGCGGAATTTATAAAACTTAAATATCTTACCATTTTTGCCCGGTCTATATTGTGCAAAAACAGCCTTACCTTTAAGGTTTATTCTTAACACAATCCACATTACTAATAGCAATGGCGACAAAATTATTATTGCAAGCAAAGAAAAGAAAATATCAAAAAATCTTTTAAAAAATAATGAATAAAGAGTTTTTCTCTTTTTTTGTTTTTTATTAGTTTCCATTTAATCCCTCTTTATGTAAATACATAATATCACAAAAAGGGTTAATTGTCTAGCAAAATTAATTGACAATTTCTGTTATTATACAACAAAAAAGTTGCGAGCAATTACTACACAACTTTTACATATAAACACAAACCGGACTATTTATTGCTTTTGATAAACTTTGCATTATATATCTTTGTTCTATCTCATTAAGTGCAAGTTTATTTAATTTTTCTAACAAATTATTATATAAACCCTTAATCTCTTTACTATATTTTAAAAGATTATTTTTGTTGTAAATTAAACATACTTTTTTGCAATGTTTAAGTTCCTCATCCGCCTGTTTCAATTCCTTTTTTAGTGCTAGTAAGGATACATCCATTAAGTTGTATTTAAACAATAATTTGTCATAAGAAGTTTGCAATTCTTTTGCCAAAGTTGTAACCCAAATCAAATTACTTTTAACTTCGGTTGTGCAACATTTTAAATAATTAGCACAAAAAGAACTAATACTAGCAATCTTAATATAATCTTCTATTAAAGATAATTTTATTTTCTGTTTTAGCAAAACCCTATCTCCTAATATATCTTACCTAAAAAGCTAAAAAATATTAATACAATTTAGTTATGCTAAAAAATTATATTTTGTTATAATTTTCAACAAAAACAATAAAAAATAGAGCAAATTGCGCTACTTTTTAGTTTTTAAGCCTTCTATGTATTTGCAAATTGTTTCAACTGTTGCATCTATTCCAACAGAGCTATCTAATGCAAGGTTATAATTGTTTTTATCTCCCCAAGTTGTGCCTGTAACACTATTGTAAAATTTTGCCCTACGTTTATCAGATTTCTCACAATTCTCTTTTGCCAGTTTTTCATTATCTCCATAATTTTGCATTATTCTTTTTACTTTATAATCAACCGGAGCATAAACCAAAATTTTACAAGGATTATAATCTTTTAAAATGAAATCTGCAGCTCTACCAACAATAACACATGCACCATTATCAGCAATTTGTCTAAACACTTTTTATGGATTTAAAAAATAAAATTAAATACACGCTTGCAACTATTGTTGTTAAAACATCTGAAATTGGTGCAGACCATAAAAATGCAGATGTGCTAATAAATGGTAAAACAACAGCTAATGGAATTAAGAATATTACATCCCTTAGCATTGCGACTAAGCTTGCTTTTACTGGGTGACCAATGGCTTGGAAGAAAATTGATACAGCCTTTGTTACACAAGTTAATAATATAAATCCCAAATAAATTCTAAATGCATTAATACCAAATTGAATTTCTGCCAATGTATAACCTCTTTTGGTAGAATAACCAAACATCGCTAGTAATGCAGCTGGGCAAAATTCAAACAAAATGGTTGCTATTACACCAATTATAATGGTTACAATCAATATTATTTTAAAAGTGTCTTTTACTCTATCATATTTTTTTGCGCCATAATTATAGCCTAAAATAGGCTGTCCGCCAGAAGTTACACCAATAGCCACACTAATAACAATACCAAAAACTTTAAAAACTACCGTAAATATACCAATAGCATTTTGAACTGTTGCAACAAATAAAGCACCTAAAAGAATATTGTTTACAACAGAAATTATAACAATTGCTAATTGAGTTAAAAAACTAGAAATTCCCAACTTTAAACTAGTGCCAAGCAATTTAAAATCAGGTTTAAAGCTTTTCATTTTCAACTTAAAGTTTTTAGATTTTATAAAATATAAAGCATTTAACGCAAAGGTTATAAGTTGACCAATAAAGGTTGCCAAAGCAGCACCTGTCATACCCATATTAGCGACAAATATAAAGATAGGGTCTAAAATAATATTAACTATTGCACCTATCGCCATTGCAAGCATTGCAAATTTTGGACTACCATCGGCACGCACAATAGGGTTCATTACACAAGCAAGTAAGAAAATAGGGAAACCTGCAATAATCCAAGTGCTATACTCTTTTGCATCTGCCAAAAATATTGAAGCCTCTCCACGTGCACCAAAAAATTTTAAAATAGGTTCGCAAAATATATAACTAACAGCAACTAAAACAATGCTTACAATTAAACCAATGGTCAAACCAGTGCCAACACTTTTATGAGTATCTTCGGTTTGATTTTTGCCTTGATTAATACTTATTGTTGCAGCCGTTCCGTCACCAAGAAATAAGCCTAAAGCAAGGACTATAACTGTAAGTGGATAAACAATACCTGTTGCAGTGTTACCTAAAGGCAAATAACTTGCATTGCCAATAAATATTTGGTCTACAATATTATACAAAGCTTGTATAATAAGTGATAAAACGCAAGGTATAGAAAACATCCTTAATAATTTACCAACTTTAATTGTGCCTAAAAATTTATTATCCTGAGGCTGCGATTGTTCAATTTTTTGTGAATTTTGCATAAAATCTCCTTCAAAAACGCGCAAAAAAACGCGAAATATTATTTTCTCGCGTTTGCTGGTTCTCTGATTTTACGCAAATCGGATATTAATAATTTAGCAAAAATATTATAGCATAATTTTTTTAAAAAATGTGCCAAAAAATTTTAATTTTGTTGCAAAATTTTTTGTATTTTTTTGCTAAATTTTACTTTTCAAAATAAGCAATACCACAGCACCCTGGACCACCATAAGTGCCAACCACAGGGCCAATTTCATAACAAGCAGTAAACTTAAAACCAAACTCTTGCTCTACAGTTTGTTTAATTTCTTCTGCTTTTTCTGGACTATTAGAATGACCATAATAAATTGGCATGCTTTCGTCTACATTTTTTATCAATTTACAAAATGCCTTTTTAGCCATAGGGAACCCTATCGCTTTTGCCTTCATCTCCACCTTGCCTGCAATATCTATAATAGGTTTTATTTTTAAAACACCTGCAAGCAAACCTGCTGCCATAGACAGCCTACCACCTTTTACAAGGTATTTAACATTATCAATAATAGCCAAAACTCTAACTTTATTTTTTAGCTTTTCCATTTCTTCTTTTAACTCTTTTAAAGTTGCGCCACCCTTAATTAGTTTTACAGCTTCTAGCACTAAGGCTGCGTAAGAAATTGTTACAGTTTGAGTATCGTAAATTTCTAGTTTGTCGCTGTTTAATTCCTCTTTTGCCAAACGCAAACTATTAAAAGTTCCAGAAAGTCCACTGCTCATAGACATCACAAAAACATCATCACCTTTATCTAAAAAAGGTTTAATAATATCACAATATTCATTTTGATTTATTTGTGTTGTATGAGGAAGAGCTTTTTCCATTTTTAATTTTTTGTAAAACTCATCATTTGTAAGGTTTACGCCAGCAAGAAATTCTTCTTCTCCAAAACGAACTTTTATTGGTATAACTTCAACACCTAATTTTTTAGTTTCCTCCATTGGGAGGTCGCAAGTGCTATCTACAATTAACTTAACCATTGTTTCTCCTATTTATCTTTACTGCACCATTATCGCATTTATTACCCCAAGAGTCAATTAATTCGTTATCTTTAAATACACAAATAATTTCGCAGTGGTTTGCACATTTTGGACATTCAAATCCTGTTGTTTTAAATTCCATGTCTGCAACATCAAAGCTGAAAGATTTTTCAATGCCAGATTTTCTTGCCAAAACAGCCACACCAAATGCTCCCATTAAGTGTCCGTTAGGGTCTACTAAAACCTCACAGCCTACAGCGTCTTCAAACGCCTTTTTAACACCCACATTCTTGCTTACACCACCTTGGAATACAATAGGAGCTTTAATTTTTTTACCCTTACCAATATTGTTTATGTAGTTTGTAACAACCGCTTTGCAAAGCCCTGCAATTATATCTTCTTTTTTGTGCCCTATTTGAGCTTTATGTACAAGATCACTTTCCGCAAAAACAGTGCAACGTGCTGCAATGTTTGTTGGATGCTGACTGGTTAATGCAATTTTACCAAACTCCTCTACTGGCACACCCAAACGATGTGCTTGGCTAGATAGAAACGAGCCTGTGCCGGCTGCACAAAGAGTGTTCATGGCATAGTCTACAACAAAACCGTTTTCTATAATAATTATTTTACTATCTTGTCCACCAATTTCAAAGATAGTGTTAACATCTGGATGTAAAGTGGTTGTTCCTATTGCGTGGGCAGTAATTTCGTTTTTTACCACGCTTGCATTAGTCATTACCCCAATAAGTTTACGGGCGCTACCTGTTGTGCCTACGCTTACAATTTTAACATCTTTACCTTTTAACTGTTTTTCCAAAACTTTTAACAAACGTTTAACTGCACCCATTGGGTCGCCTTCTGTCCAAAGATATTCGCTTGCTAAAATATTATTTTTATTGTCAATAACTACGCCCTTTGTAGAAATTGAACCAATATCTATACCTAAATATCCTTTAATCATACCTTTCTCCTTATGCCCTATTTTTGCCTTGCTACAACCATATCGTAAAAGGCTTCCAACCTGGTTTTTACACCAGTCTCACTTGTTTGAGAATCAAAACTAAAATGTAAAACAGGAATTTTATAATCTCTACTAATATTTTGCAATACTGGCATTGCATCTATTTCTGGTGTGCAACCAAAAGATTTAACTTGAATAATACCGTCCATGCCAGCACGTGCATACATTAAGGTTTCCGCCACCGTAAAGTTTGCTGTTGCGCCCATGCTGTATTTTGCATATTTTTTTGCTGTTTTCTTTCTTTTCTTCCACTGATTATGAACAAGCGTATTTGTTAAGTTCATGTCTCTATAAACTTCCATGCCCATTTTTGCAAGTTCTTTTTCCATAAAATAGTTACTAAAAGGTTCTTGCACTGTGTAATAATCGCCAACCATACCAACTTTATAAGTTTTTGCAGGTTTGTTTAATTGAACTTGTTTTATTTTTTTATAATAGGTTTTTGCAAGTTTACTTAGCTCTCTACCATTTTTTAAATTGTCCAACTTATCGCTAAACTCTTTATAAACCGATTCCATTTCGCCTTCTTTTACTTCAAAACCCACATTGTGGCGAATGTAATTATCAAACTTATCTATTACTTTTATAATTCTTAAAGTTGTTGGTAAAGCTTTTACAACTTTTACTAAAGAGACCTCTGGATTAACTACGCGCAAGTTTTCCATAATAGACCTTGGCGATGTCCATTTGATATTTGCCATGTTAAAGAAATGGAAATTATAACCCATATCTCTTAAAATTTGTTCTGACAACTCTCCATAGTAATTTAATCTGCAAGCACCAAAAATCTGCATTAAGCAATTTGCACCATTTTGCAACGCTTCTATATAACAACCTAAACAATATTTAAAAGGTGCACAAACATAGTCTGGGCTGTTTTTACTTCCTAATTCTAATGTCCTTTTAGTTATTGGCGGTGGTGTCATATACTTAACATCAAAGCCGTGTTCAAACAAATATTTAAAGGCATGCGAATAGTTTGCCCATTGCGGGAAGCATGCAACAATTTCGTTATTCATTTTCGCGCTCCTTTTTAAAATTAATTATATCTACATAGCTTTCTAACCTAGTTTCAATACCCGCCGTCGCGTCCTGAGCATCCATTGTAAGCACCAATATTGGAACATTTTTAACCTTATGCATAATCATTTCGTTTACCATACTATCTGGCCCACAAGGGAAGGTTGTTAAAATAACTATACCATCAACTTTATCTTTTAATAAACTAACCGCGCCCACCAAATGTTTGTTATATGCCCAAGGCAATGTCTTACTAATTTCAGTAGACGCCTTTATACAAGTTTTAGCATCACAATATTCTGCAATAATAGGTTCGCAATCCAACTGCTTTAACGCGCGCACAATAGGTTCACCTATAAAAGCATCGGCAATATTATAAGCATGCGCCAAAACAAGAACTTTGTTCTTCTTACTTTCTTGTAAAATTCTTTCTTGGTTTTGAGTGCGGAACATCTCATAATACAATTGCGCCTGTTTTGCAGTAAAAAATGCAAATTTTATTTGGCTACGTTTAAAACCTAAAAATTTACCCATTTTTTTAAAAGCCTTATATTCAGCCTTAGTTCCACGCTTATCAATATTATAAAAAACCAATTTTAATTTGTGTTCTCTAAAAGTATTGCTTACAAGGTCTGTTTGCGCTAAAAACTTTGTGCACATTCCATAACCATGTGCAGTAGCCACCCTAGGCAAAAAGACCATATCACATTTGTCTTTTAACCAATCAATGTGTCCTAATAAAATTTTAGTTGGTAAGCAAGTTTCATCAATCGCCAAGTTTGCACCAGCGTTTACAATTTCTTTGTTTGTTTCTGGGCTAATTATGTATTCAACCCCCAGTTCATCAAAAAAGGTTGTCCACAATTTTTCATTTTTATAATACAATAATGCCCTAGGTATACCTATTTTCACAGTTTCTCCTTTATTTATATAACAAATTTGCAGAATAATTTATGGTAAGCTTAAGTGTATTTAATTGTTTATTTATACTTATTTACATTTTATTATTAAACAAAGCTTTTTAAAACTATTTTCACACACCTGTTTATGATATAAATTATAAGTTTTCCCGTTATTTTTTAATTAAGTTAATATTTATTTGCTGTTTATAACAACATATATCTTCATTTACCTTATATGCTTTACAAAAGTCAATAATTGTGTTACACTTGTAACAGATTTATTATAAAGTATAAGTAAAAAATATGTCAAATAAATGACTATGAAATTTTAATAGTGTTACAAAAAGCCTAAAATGTATCACAAAAAGGAAAACTATGCATAATTTTACAATAGAAAAAAAGAAGACAAACAAAAGCAATTTATTTACAAGAGCCTGCATTGTAACCGCGCTTTTTGATTTATTAAAAGCAAAAGATTTAGAAGATATAACAATAAGTGAAATTGTTAAGCGTGCAGGAGTAAGCCGTATGGGTTTTTATCGTAACTATATAAGCAAGGAAGATATTATTGAACAATATGTTTTAGATATCTTCCTAGACACCATTGCAGAAATAGAAGCCAGCCAAACTTTACATTTTGATATTCAAGACATGCTAATAACCACCCTATGTCAATTTCAAAAACACTCCAGCGATATAAAACTTTTGCTAGATAGGAAATTAGACGCATTGCTTCATAGTTGTTATGAAAAATCGTTTTATTATTTATATAGCCAAGAGAGACCTTCTAGAATTAGAGAATATTCTACTCGCATGTTTATTGGAGAAATATTCAACCTTGAAATGGCTTGGGTTAGAAATGGTATGATAGAGACACCAGAGCAACTCGCAAAAATTTATTACCGTATACTAAAGCTTCGTTGCCAAACAGAAAAAAATTAAAAAAACACTTTGCTTTATTGCAAAGTGTTTTGTCTTTCTAATTTAAGCAACTTTTCTTTTAGCTCTAATCCGCCAGCATAACCTGTAAGCTTTCCATTTCTTCCTATCACCCTGTGGCATGGAACAACTATACCAATTGGGTTGTTATGAATAGCACCACCTACTGCACGGCAACCTTTAGGGCAACCTATTGCCACGGCAACATCTTTATATGTTTTAGTTTCTCCATAAGGAATAGTTTTTAATTGTTTCCAAACCTTAATTTGAAAGGTTGTTCCAGCCAAAACATATTTAAATGTAAAAGTTTTTCGCTTACCTAAAAGATACTCTTCTATTTGATTATACGCATAATCAATAGTCCCATTTTTACAACCAAAATCTGTAGTGGTATCTATAAAAGATATGCTTTGTATTAAACCATTTTGTTCACTTATTTTTATATAACCCAAATCTGTTTTATAAACTGCAAAATTAATCATAAAAACCTAGTTTTACAAAACTCCAAAAACCTTAATTAAAAATATAAATAATATAACTCCACAAAACACAGACATTTAGTTTCATCCTTACACATTTTAAATTTATATAAATATGATAACACAAAATCCGCAATCTGTCAATATGCACTTTTTAAATTGCCAAAACTATTAAACAAAAAAACAGGTGCTTAAACCTGTTTTTTGTTTGGTGGACCGCCAGGGACTTGAACCCTGGACCCACTGATTAAGAGTCAGTTGCTCTACCAACTGAGCTAGCGGTCCATATTAACAATATCTTTGTCTACCAGTTGGCAGAGCAATCTCTTCCATGTCGCAATCATAGATCGCTTCCGGCTTTGGCTACAAATTTGCCAATTGCGGTAATTTTGCTTAACGCGTCGCCCTAACTGAGCTAACCGCCCACATCTCAACTCTCGTTTTTAAATAGCTTGCATAATTATGCAAACCATTTTTATGCTAGGTTATTCCTCTTCCCCTTCAAAACCTACGTTATGTGTGGATCTCATAAATGTTTTGGCTAAAATGTTTGTCATCAAATAAGCTAAAATCTACAACAACTTTAACTAATTGACCTTTTAATTATAACAAACTCGTAATTTTATGTCAATAGTTTTTAACGTTTCTATTTGCTTAATTTTTCAAAGAATTTGCAAAAAAGATATTGACAAATTTTAAAATTATGCTATAATTATAACATAAAAAGGGAGTAGTTTCGCAAAACTGCGTCTGAAGGGCGTCATCACGACATACTGTCCGCCCCAAGAATGGAATGCCATTAACAAGACTTTTTAATTAATAGTAATAGTTGGTTACTGTTGGTTGAAAAGTCTTTTTGTTTTAACCTTAAATCAACAACTAACCGACTCTTACTATACTTGGAGGAAAAAATGAAAAAAATTAATTATGATCAAAAATACTATGATACACTAGCTAACATTGCTACAGTAGAAGACATCACCCCAGAATCTTATAAACTTTATAAAAAAGTTAAAAACGCGCGCACAGAATGGAATTTAGATTTTAGATCTGTTTTAGCTATTGTTGGATCAATTATTCTTTTAGGGCTAGCCTCCATCAGCTTTTCATGTGCAATCTTTGGCAGTTACCTATTAGAACCTATTTTTGGTGGTGTTTGTTGCACACTTATTAGTGGCGTGTATATTGGATTGTCTGTAAATGGAATTAAAGAAGATATGATACCGAACACCCAAATTAAAGCTCTACGCAGAGCGTTAAAAAAGAGTAAGGACTGGAAACGTATATCTTCACTAATGCAAGCCTACGAACAAAAACAACAAAAAGTTGAAGAACAAACTTTTATTGCAGAATTAAAAAAATCTTTAGAAGAAGCCGAAAAGAAGAAAATTAATATAGAAGAAAGAAACAAAACCTCTATAAAAAAAGTAAATGAAGAAATTTCTTTAATTAAACGTATGCTTGCCGAAAAAGAAAATACAAACAACAACGGTATATAATAAAAGTTTATAATAAGGAGAAATTTATGAAGGCAATTATAAATTGCAAATTAAAAAATGCACCAGCTAAAGATTCTGTTAATTATAAAAATAACCTTTTAAATAACAAAAAAGCAATTTCAAAAAAGCAAATAACAATTCCAGCAGAATCTAAACAATCTATGCTAAAACCTGCAAAGATTAATAAAAAGTTTTCTATAATTAGAACTAAAATAAAAAATAAGCCTAAAGCAGTATATGAAAGCGCTGGTTTGAGCGATTTGGCTTATTTATTCAAACAAACAATCTGTGCTACAAATAATATGTAGTATAAACAAATTTAGTTTAGGAATAAGGAGAAATATGAAAAAGAAAACAACTTGTAAATTAATAGACATAAAAAGTGTAGACCAAATAACCTACGAAGACTATCAACTTTATAATAGCTTATTATCAATAGATAAACATCCCATATTAAGTAACTGGGCTTTTGGTTTAATTGCACTACCCTTTTTAACAATAACTGTTGCGTCTTGCTTCTTGTTGCCTGCAGCAATAATGGGCTTATTTTTAGGCGGGCTTGTGTCTGGTTTGTTTTTAGGTGGCGGTGTATATTTAGGTATAAAAGATTTTAACGAAAGTAAAGACCTTATTAAACAATATAAACTATTAAAGAAAAATAAAAAATTAGAATCTTTAGCAACGCTTATGGAAGAATATACTGTCAGTGAACGTTTTAAACAAGAAAAACAAAATCATGCTATTGCATCTTTAAAAGATACACAAGCAAGTATGGAACAAGCAAAATCGGAAGCAACTAAAGCTTATGAAACCGCTCAAGAAGAAATAACTGAAGATATAACATTAATTCAAAAATTAATTGCCAAATTGGAATCTGGTGCAACACCTGAAGAGGTTTTAAATGAAGAAACAAGCCTTGCCCTTGCACACAAACAATATTCATTATCTAGAATGACACAAAATTTAAGATATTATAACGAAGGGCATGCACAAAATTCTAAAAATGAAGAACCTACGGAAGCGAAAGATAACACTGAAAATATTACAGGAGTTGGTGTTTAATAAACTAAAGTTGTTTGTTCATTTATTAAAACAATTAAACAAAAACAAGAGAAACGTTCTCTTGTTTTTTACTTATTAATTATTATCTATTTTCTGTTTTCCTCTTTTGTTTTTATTGATTGTGTTTCCTCTTGCGTTAAGGCATTTTCCACAGTTACTTCTTGTTTATTTTTTATAAATTTCTTTTCATAAACCAACAAGAAGATAATAATTCCAGAATAGGATAACACACTTATACACAAAATAATTTTAAATAAAATTAAACTTTGAAGAAGCGCCAACAACAGCACCAAACCATGTGTAATTACACGGGTAACGCAAAGTAAAATTTCTACAAGTGCTTGATGCTCTGTAATTTCACTATACAAACCAGCTTCTTTTAAAATGCCGTTTCTGTATATATCATAAATAGTTTTAAATATAATTCCAGAAATTGCTGTGCCCAAATTGAATAATATTAACGCCCAAACGCTTGGCCAAATTGCAAACAGAACAGTGCATACAAATGGCAAAATTGCATTAATAACATAAAGAGCATTTCGTTTTCCTGCTTTTGACCACTTATTTACTATTAAAATTGTTACCATGGAAACAACAGAGAATACACTAGAAATTGCACCCAAACCAAAGTTAGAACCATACTCCATCATAATGCAGATGTTTAGTAAGTTTGTAACAATGGTTGTGCAACCATAAATTAATGCGCCTACATATAAATATTTTATCTTTTTATAAACTTCCGGTTGCTCTTTAAGTTTTTTGAAATAACTTTTTAAACTAAACCTACTACCTTCTGGGTGTTTTGCCTTAACCCCAAAAGATAAAGCAATTTGAATAGCACAAATAATCAACACATAAATAGACACCTGGCTAAATGTAGAAACATCTATAAGCTTACCCATAATTACAGGGATTATAATAGTTACAACAAGTTGTCCAATCTGGCTTAGAATTGTGAACCCACGCATAGACTTTCGGCTAACCATTTCGTGCTTAATAGTATTATAACCTGCATAATAAGCAGCATTAGAAATACCATTTAAAGCACCAGCCAGAACTAACATTTGAGATAGATTTTTACCAAAGAATATAGAAACTATCACCAAAGCTGTGCGTAGCATTATACCTGCTCTATAAGGCCAAACCCTATTAGACTTTTCCACCCAATGAGAAAAAGGTATCATTGCAAGCCCCATGAACAGATATGTTACACCAATAAATACGCACATTTTAAAGATATAGTCGTTTACGCCATCTACAAAATAATAAATTTGTGCAACTAAAAAGGTGTTTAAAAACAAATTTATAATTTGTATTATTGCATGACAAAAAAATAAACACACACTAGAGGAGTTGTCTTTTTTACTTGTATTAATGTTGTATTTGTATGCCATAATTTTCCTTTGTAATAATTTTAACTTAATTTTGAAACCCTATTGTAAAGTTAACAAAACATTAAAAATTTTAGCATTTTTAAATTATAGTGTCAAATAATTAGCCTGCCTAGTCTAAAAGTTCTTCATAGCTAACAAACAATGTGTTTTTTATTAAGGTTAACATGGTTAAAGAAGGCTCGCTATACCCAGCCTCCCAATGACTAATAGTTTTAAAACTAACATTAAGTTTTATTGCTAAATCTTTCTGTGTAAGATTTTTCATTAATCTTATATCTTTTAAATTTTTACTAAACATACAAATATTATTCTCAAAATAAATACTTGACAGTCTCAAATATTGAGAGTATAATGTTTATAGTTACAAAGGAGGAAAATATGGAACAAAATAAAGTAACTATGAATTTAACCCAGTATAAAGAAGTAATACCTAGCAACAAAATTATAGTTTTAAAAAATGCACTAACACGTGCAGACGATTCAGCTGAAGAAAATTTGAGTTGCGTAAAAATTAAAAACCCAATAGAAATACTTATATTGTCAATATTCTTGGGCGGACTTGGTGTTGATAGATTTGCTATTGGTGACATAGGTTTGGGTATATGCAAACTTTTATTTGGATGGCTTACATTTGGTTTGTGGCCATTAATAGACATCTTTTGTTCTTACAAAAAAGCAAAAGAAAAGAATTTGCAAGAAATCTTATCGGTTTTATAAATTTAAAAATGCAATTAATTGCATTTTTATTTTTTTACTTATATTTCGTCAAATTATTACATAAAATACAATATGAAAAAAACTGTTGTATTTACCGGAGGCGGCACGCTGGGCCATGTTATGCCTAACTTATATTTAATTAACGATTTAAAAGACAAAGCAAATTGCACTTACATTGGCAGTAGTGGCATTGAAAAGGAAAAAGTTGTTTCTATTTTAAACAACAACTTTTATGAAATTCCAGCCGTCAAATTAGTGCGTGGCAAGATATTAACAAATATAAAAATTCCTTTTGTTTTATTTGATGCAATATTAAAAGCTAAAAAAATTTTAAAAAAGTTAAAACCCGCCGTTGTGTTTAGCAAAGGTGGCTATGTTGCCCTACCCGTATGTATTGCTGCAAAGATGTTAAAAATACCAATAATAGCACACGAAAGCGATTACTCTTTTGGGCTTGCAAATAGACTAATTTTATCTGTTTGTAATACTATGTGTGTAAATTTTAAACAATTGGAAAACAAAAACAATAAAATAATTTACACCGGTGCAATTTTAGATAAAGCATTTGAAAGCAAACAAAAAAACACTGCTGATTTTAATTTAAAAGCTAACCTTCCAACAATCTT
>CANDFN010000009.1 GCA_947384015.1 uncultured Clostridia bacterium
AATCTTCTAACGGAAATTTACTGTCTATTGGCAAAAGCACTTGATTGCCGTCGCGCCCAGGCATATCTACAACAAAATCCACCCTTTCTTTACTATTCTTTTTTACTTGAACTTGTGCCTTATATTGATTTGGCGCTAGAACTTGCTCTAGCAGGCTGGAAAGCATAACTTCGCCCCAACCGCCACGCACTTTAACATTGCTTAAAACTTTTTTAAGGTCGCCAACACCGCTAGCAAGGTTGCGCATTTCACCAATGCCTAGGTTAACGTTGTCTATGCTTTGTTGTATTTTTATAAAACTTTCGTTTAAGCGTTGAGAAAGTGAATTGTTTAATTTTTCATCCACCGTCTCACGCATTTTTTCTATAGCCTTTTCATTTTCCTGCCTCATGTTATTTAAGTTGCTGTTTACATCTGCTGTAAGTTTTTCCAACTTTTGTTCGTTACGCAGGGTTAAATCGTCAACACGCTTAGATATAGTTTCAAACTCTTGTTTTTCGGTTACACTTAAATTGTTTAGTGCATTTTGAAGTTGCAACTGACTATTATTCAGTGCACTGACTATCATATTGTTAACAATTTCGTTTTGTTCCTTTTGGCTAGACATCATCTGCTTTATAACCTTTTCATCCGTAGGCGCACCGCCAGACTTGCGTTTATACATAACAACAAAGGTTAAAAGTGAAATTAACCACACAGCACCAAACACACTTGCTAAAAGTATTGTTGTATTCATCTTTTCTCCTTAAATTATACAACTATAATAAATAAAATGTTGGTTATTGTCAACCAACCTGAAAGCCTTTATAAACATTAAAATAAGCCTAATATTGCAAAACAATGGACAAATTTTATAAAATTGGTTATAATACTAATATGTTAAATATATTAGTTGCCCCATTAAGTGAATGTGAGAAAGGCGAAAATTATTGCAAACGCATAGTTGCACAATTAAAACAAGACAAAGTAGAATACTCTGTTTATTTTTCACCTTCTCTAACCGCCATAGAAGAAAATGCCACAGAATTAACAAAAGAGGGCGAAACCGACTTTGTTATTGTTGGCAACGATGTTGTTTTACACACCTTTTTAAATTCAGTTAAAGACATTTCTAAAATTCGTTTAGGCATTGTGCCTACTGGAGATGCAGATTTTGCACATTTTTTAGGCATAAACACCAACCCTGTGCAAGCCATTAAAGACATTATTTCTGGCAACTACGAAACAGTAGACTATTTAAATTTAAATAATATAAAAGTTATAAACAACATTTTAATTGGTGCAAGTGCTGAGTTATACGAATTATACAGCCAACAAAAATTAAAAAATGCATTAACAAGAAAGCTTATACGTTCTCGCTATGGCAACAGCTTTTCTGGTGCAAACATCACGCTTATAAGCAAAAATGCAGAAGGCAAAGCAGAACCTGTTGAAGAAAAGATTTACGAACTGTGCATTGCCAATGGAGGCAACAGCAAGGGCAAAACTGTTAGCCCACTTAGCAATGTGCGAGACGGTTTGTTTAACCTAACCTATATAAATATAGATGAAACAGAGGAAAGAAAAAAACAACTAACCCAGTTTGAAAAAGGCGAGAGCATTTACAACGAGCGCACTCATCAAAAATGGTTAAACAGCATAAAACTTGTGCCAGTTACCGGTCAAATTAAAGCTATGGTAGACGGCCGAATTTTAAAGTTTGACAATATGAATATCACGATTGTAGAAAACGGATTAAAACTTTTTAAGGCAAAATTATAATTATGTTTGGAGATAAAAATTTATTAAAGATAGAAAAAAGAATTTCGCAAAATGGCGAAATTTTTATTAATATTCATCTTTCTATTGCGGAAGAATTAAAATTATGGGTTGCTGAAATAAATAAGCAATTAAACAAAGGTGTTTATTATGATATTGTATATGGAGAAAACTCTCTAATGCAACCTCATATCACTCTCTTAATATGTAGGCTTAAACCTGCAAATCGGTTAAATAAAGTGTTAGAAGAAATTACTAAAATAGTAAAAGACACTCCTACTTTTGAAATTGAGTTTGACAGTTTTAGCATGTCCGAAAACAAGCACTGGGCATTTTTATGGGTAAAAGAGAACCCTATAATAACCAACTTGGTTTACAAATTAAAATCCGCCTTGGCGCAATTTTTAACCTTTGATTACGACTCCGCCCCACATATCTCACTTGCCCGCTCTAACGAACTTGCCGTAAATGAGGATGTTTTAAAGAACTTAAGCACACCTCCAAAACAAAAGATAAACCAAATAGCAGTGGCGCTAAGCGGTTATCATGGCACTGTTCTAAAAATTATAAAAGAATTTAATTTAAAATAAAAAAACTGTTTACGAACTATGAACTTTGAAACTAGCATAAAAAAGAAAACAACTTTACTTAGACTTTAATAAAGTTGTTTTTTTATTGTAAATATCAACGAAACACAAATTGGTTAATACTTGTTTTTTTAAGTTATAACTTTTTGTGTAATATATAATGGATTTTACTTATATTTATTATAACTATATAAACATATAAACATAAACCAATTATTCCAAAAATTGTCATCATTAAAATTTGAGGGTTTTGAATGATATAATTAATTATTGAAATTTTACTACATTCAATAATTAACATTGGTATACAAAAACCAATTATAATAAAAACACTGCTGATAACACTACCTTGAACTAAAAAATGAGTGTAGAGATAAGAAGAGAAAAATACAATTACTGATGTTAAAATTAAAATCACGCAAGAAATGGTTAATGCTAAACTTTTAAAATTTAATAAATAAGGAACAACAATTAGCATTACAGCAACAATTAGAATTGCAAGAGAAATTAATGAGTTTTTAAATACTTGATTTTTTTTAGTTACCTCAATATCATTATTAGCCTTTCCATCTATAATTAGATTGTCTAATAAACTTGGAAGTTTGCTTTTTATAAAATTTTCTATGGCTGTTAGATTTGTATAGCGTAATGAATGAGTTACAGTGTAATCTAGCACTTTAAAAGTGAAGGTAACACTGCCAAATAATTGTTTATTCTTTAAGCCATGAATTATAAATTCTATTTTTTGAACACTATCGCATGGCAAAGTATAAAAAAGTTTTGAAGTTTCCACAACTCCATCAGTAAAATTAAAAATGAAATTTTCACCTGCAATAAATATGGGGAATTCTTCCTTCTTTTTGTTTGTATTGATATTACTAAAAATAGCAGAAACAATAAAACAAATAGCAAAAAGTCCTACTAGTGTGCCTATTAGATCTAATGAAAAATTTGGATCATAAATTATAGACAGAACAAGACCAATTAAATTGATTACCGCATATACACTCAAGCTAAAAAATAAAAAGAATTTTATTAAAGTGTTAGATAAGGTTACCGTTTCAAAAAACTTTGCATCATATTTTGTTATATTGTTCTTTTCAAAAATTGTGCCGTCTGCAATTAATATTTTTTTAACTTCATTTAATTTATTTTCTTCAAGTTCCAATAAATCCATAGTTTACCCTTTAATTATATTAATAATAGCATTTTTAGTTTCATAAATCAAATTTTTTGACGTTAAAAAAGAGCAGAAACAAACCTACAAGCCTTTGTTAATTTGAATCTCTCTTTTTTACTAATTTCAAAATTGAACAATCAAAGCGCCTTTTTGTTATTAATTAAATAAGCTCTTGATCGTAAGTTAATTTATATAAATTTTTAGTGCTAGCAGTAACCTTTATGCTATCTGCAATTTCAATATCTGCAATAATTAAAATTTTGTTACCAACAGCAAGCACTGGTGTAGTATCTCTCATACGTTGAGGTATCTTTTTATCTATAAAATAATCTTTTAATTTTTTTGTTCCACCCAAGCCAAGAGGAGCAAACACATCTCCGTCGCGTCTAAATCTCCATACTGCATCTGCTGGAATTTTATCTGCATCAACCAAGTGTTGGTGAGGCTTTGGCTCTATAAGTTTTTGTGTCGCGCCAACACGGATTGTTCCGTATCCGTCCATTTTAGTTCTGCCAGTTTTAAATGGATGATTATCTGTTATTGTCTTTTTCTTTATATAGCCAATTGCAATAAAATCATATTCCTTACTCACCTTAACATCATATGGTAAGCTAATAATGCTGCCGTTTTCTGCCTCCAAAGCAAACTGGCGAACTATGTTAAGATGTCTTGTTTCTATATCTTGCATTGTAAACTTAGAAAACACTTTCATTAATATGCGATTAACAACCGCTTCGTTTTGATAGAAATATGCAAGCGGAACGCGAACCAAATTCTTTTCTTCTATTAAAGTGCCAAAATCTATTTGACTTTTAATGTAATCATCATCCTTTGCGCAGATAGATGCAAAGTTAACAATGTTTTTATCTACACCCTTAAAACGTTTTCTTAATGCTGGCAAAACAAGGTTGCGCATATAATTACGAGTATATTCGTTATTTGCGTTGCTTTCGTCTTCAACATACTCTAAACTATTTTCATCTATATAAGACATAATGCTTTCACGCGGAGTGTTTAAGAATGGGCGAATATAAATACCGTCACGTATTGGGCTCATACCTCTTGCGCCGCCAAGCCCTGCACCGCGCAAAATGTTTAACAATATAGTTTCTGCTTGATCTTGCAAATGATGAGCAAGTGCAATTTTATCTGCAAGCCCGCGTTTTACTAAAGATTCAAATACACCATAGCGAACCTTTCTTGCAGCTTGTTCTATGCTAAGTTTTTCTTCTTTGGCAACTTTAACAGCTTCACCTTTAAACTTGTAGGCGCGGATGCCGTTCTTTTTACAGAAGTTCATAACAAATTCTGTGTCTAACGCGCTGTTGGCACGAATGCCATGGTCTACATTAACAGCAACCACTTCGCAATCTAGTTCAGCTTTAATTGAATTTAAAAAATGTAATAAGCAAATACTATCTCTTCCACCAGAACAAGCAACACCAATAACCTCGCCCGGTAATATTAATTTGTTTTGTTTAATATACTCTACAACGTTTTCCATAGAATTTTCTCCTAACCTTATTATACAACAAGATAAGAAGAATTGCAATAGATAATTTTTAAAAAATTACATTTTTCTTAATTTGGTTTATTTTGCGGTTTATACTAAAATGTGCCAATTTTAAGGTTTTTAGCCAAATTTAAGGCTCTTTACTTTAAATTTTTTAAATATGTGCGGGCAACAAGCACTGTCATATCATCTTTTGCTTCCATATTATTTAAACGCATTGCCTCGTTCAAAACAGACTCAGCTATTGTTTGAGGATTATTTGTTGCTATATGATTTATAAATTCAACAAAGTTATCTTGGCTTTTAAACGCATCTGTAATGCCGTCTGTTGCCATAACAACAATATCTTTTGTTGATATAGTTGTTTTGTAAGTAGAAGGCGTAATGCTTTCTAACGCGCCTATTGGTAAGGCTCCTCCTTCTAACAATTCTATGCTACCTTCTCTTTTTATAGCAGAGAACGGAGCCCCAACCTTTATAAAGTCGGCAATATTATTATTTAGGTCTACTAAGCAAATGTCCAACGTGGAATAATCTTCGCCGTTGTTTATTGCCAAAAGTTTATTTACACTTTCTAGCACCACATCGTTATCAAAGCCGGCTTTATAAAAGTTTTCAATTAATCCCAGCGTCATAGAACTCATCTTGTGTGCAGATTGTCCACTACCCATACCGTCGCAAAGAGCTAATAAGAATCTATCTTTTGTTAACCTTATTATACTATGACAATCTCCACACTCTACATTGCCCGCCTTGTTACAACTTGCAAGCCCAAACACGCAATCATATTTATTGCTTTTGCGTAAGGTTACACTTGTTAAACCACCGTCTTCTAGCGGAGACACTTGAGAAATTTGCATTGGCATTTTCATACAATCGGTTATCAGTTTTTCTAACACTGGGTAACTTGGCACTTTACCCTTTAATATAAGCACCACACTCATGTCTTGTTTTTCGTTGTAAAGCAACACTTCCCCACATTCAATATCGTTATTTAACAGTTTGTTAATTATTTTGTTTTCCTTTACCACATCAAAAGTTACATTACTATCAATTTCTTCGCCTAAGTCTAACAACAGTTTACCAACTGCGCCCATTTGGTCGGCAAGCAAAATCTTCACATTGTTTACATCTGCCATCATATTTTTATATTGTTTATACTCGTCGCTTAACCTATTTATTAAAGTTATAACCTGATTTATTTTTGCACATCTGTTGGTTAGTGAAGACGGCAAATCTAGCAAAGTAAGTTTCCCTTTTGTTAAAGCAGTTTCCACCAAATATTCTAAATTTGTTTTATTATCATCCCGCATAGCTCTCGTGCAATGATTTTTATCTAAACAATCTTTACAACACGTGCTATTAACCTCTCTTACAAGCATGGCGGTAAGCTCTTCCTTATTTAAACCTTTTTTTACAAGTTTTAAATGAATCTGTTTCATTTCCATAAAAACATTGCTAAGTTCGCTCATCCTTCTGCGTAAAGCACGCCTTGTGTTGTTAATTAGGTTGCGTGTGCTTAATTCGCTTCTTTTTACATATACAAAATCTGCCAAACTATCAATAGTTCTTTTAGGTGTTATCAACAATTTTAAACTTGCCACAATTACTGGAATTAAATTATACAATATATTTAAGCCAGAACTAAAAAAGTAATATTGTAAAAATAAGTCTGTAGCAATAGTTAATATTATTGTTTTTAGTTTATTTGGCTGACCAAACATTCCACCCAACATGGCAAGTATTGCAAACTCTGCAACCATTGCAATAGAAAACTGACTTAACCCAACGCCTAAGCTAAAAGCAAGGGTTAAGGCAAGCGTTAGCGGCAAATTACCAACGGCGGTAAAAACAAACACTAAAAGCATTAAAACAAAGCGGTAAATTTCTACATTAAAAACAGCAATGCCTGCAACACCAATTCCTAATGTCGCAATACAAAACAAAAAACAAATACTTTCATTTAAGGTAAGTTTAAAACAGTTTTTACGTAGTGTTAAAGACTGCATAACCACAACGTAACCATACAAACAAACCATACCTAAAACTAAGTATAGCACCACGCCTAAAACATCGTGACGCGCATAAAACACAAATGTTATTAAAGATAGTAAATAGAATAAAACAATCTCCCAGAACCTAATGCGTTTTTTTATAATTTTATGAAAATAAAAAACAACCAATCCAACAGCAACCACAGTTAAAGCAGAATAAAAAGATGGCAAACTAACATCTACAGCAACCGCACTTGCAAGGGTAAAGGCTGATAATAGTTTTTCGTCCACACCCGCATAAAGCCCCGCAAAATAAAAGGCAAACAAAAAAGGAGAAATTCCATTAATGTTGCCATTAGCCAAAACCAAGCAAACAAAGAACAATGCTAAATATTTTAAAACGAACTTATAACTAATTTTACTTTTAACCATAACAAAAAATTTAGCACAAAAAATTTGCTAAATTATTTAAAAAGTTTAACTAAAATTAACAAAAATGTTGTTTTTTTGTTAGAATTACACAAATTTTGGTTGTTTTTAAAAATTTACAACTATTTAACCGTTAATAAAAATGCTCATTACTCACGCCCAACCAAATAATCTAAACTTACACCAAAATAATCTGCTATTTTTATAACGCTGTCCATATTAGGTATGGATTTTAGTGTAAACCAACTATAAAAATTACCAAAACTGCAAACTCCATCTTTCAACAAACGGTATTGAGTTTTGTTAAACTCCTTTAAAATATTCCTTAGCTGTTCGTCAAAAGGAGGAGCTTGTTTATATGTCTTTTCCTCAAAATCTTTTGTTTTACCAAATAAATAATCTAAAGATACGCCAAAAAAGTCGGCGATTTTAATTGAGTAATTCAATTTAGGCAAACACTCCGCCCTCAACCACCTATTTACCATAGATTTATCTTTAAACCCCAAAGATTTACTCACGTCACTTGACTTTTTATTTTCTATGGTTAAAATCCCCTTTAACCTATTTGCAAACATCTCCATACAAATAATATATATCACATATAAAGTTTTAGTCCCGTGGGGACATTTTCTTTATATGTTGAAAAAAATGGTTGACACGGGACATTTTCTTTATATTACAATAATGTTGGAGGTCTAAAATGAAATTTATTAATTCTGCTTTATTAGATTTAATGTTATCTTCTAATTGGTTTACTAGAGGGTTAGAAAATCCTTCTTTTACCGAAAGTGAGCAGGCACAAACCTATAACGATTTTTACAACAAATTGGACAATACTTTAAAAAAAGAGTTTGATTCCCTTATCCACAAAATGAGCCTTAACTACGAAAGGGTCTATTTAAACAATGCAACAAAAATGATTAACCTAGCCTTGCAAATGGTCATGGAAACAAAAGAAATATTGTTAGATGTATACGAACAATAGACTATATTATAATATGACTTTAATTTATTAATTGCCAGATAATATATTTACAACCGACATCATTGCAACAGTTGCCGTATCGCACCTTAAAATGCGTTTGCCAAGGCTAACAGAGGTTGCACCTGTTAGTTTAATTGCTTCTATTTCATCTTCTGCAAAACCGCCCTCGCAACCAACAACTATGGCAATTTTATTATAACTTTTAAGTGCCGTTAAATTAAAGTCTTTTGTCTCTTTTTCATTTGCAAAAAGCACAACATCAAACTCTTTTAGTTTTGCAAGCATATCATTAAACTTAACAACCCCAGTCACTTCCACTAACTTAGAGCGCTCGCACTGTTTACAAGCTGTTGCAACAATGGTGTTTATTCTCTCTTTTTTATATTCATGGTTAACCGTCCACCTGCTTATAAAAGGAACAATACTACTAACGCCCAACTCTATAGTTTTTGTTACAATGTTTTCAAAATATTCACGCTTAGGCATGGCTTGCATTAGCACAATTTCTTTTTGCGGGTTTGCTGGGCAGGTTTTTACCTCGTCAATAACCGCCACCACTTTTTGTTTTGTTATTTCTGTTATTGTGCAATAATAATTGTTTTCATCATTTAATAATCCAATAAGTTTATCTCCAACTTGCATACGCAAAACTTGACGAATATGTTGTGCCTCGCCCTCTTCAAAAATTATATTATCGCCTTGTTTGTTACCAAAAAATCTTTTCACTTACTTTTCCTTTTACTGCTTATTCTATGTTTACACGTTGTGGTGCGGTTTGCTAATGCCTTTGGGCATAAATTTCATACATAAATATACTGGTTGCACAAGCCACATTAAAGGAAGATGCCTCGCCCTGCATTGGTATTTTTACCTGCTTGTCCGCTAGGCTTAAATAAAACTGACTTAATCCCTGAGCCTCGTTCCCAACAAGTAAAATTGTTGGTTTTTTAAAATCTACCGCGCGAATATTGTCTTCACCCTTCTCCGTTGTAGCAACAATTTGCAATTCTGGATAATCCGTTTTTAATTTAGCAAGCCAAGTTGTTATTTCTTCATTGGTTTCCATTTTTTGAATGGTGGTTGCAAAATAACTGCCCATAGAAGAAACTATTACTTCTGGGTCGTAAATATCAACACCATGCCCAGTTACAACCACTCCGTCACAGCCAAACGCATCGGCAGAACGAAGTATTGTGCCTAAATTACCTTTTTTAGAAGGACGGTCAAACACAACAATAAACGGATTTTTGCTAGGCTCTACCTTTTGTGCTTTAATTTCCATTATTGCCATAAGTTCGCTTACATCAGTTTTGCCACTAAGTTCAGTTATAAGTTCTTTACTTAAACTATAATTACTTTCTGTTTTTACTTTTGTTATTTTTTCTTTTGCCCAGCTAGAAAGCATGTTAAAATCCTCATAAATCCAGTTTTTAACCTTCCAGCCATGTTTTATTGCAAGGTTTATATTTCTAACTCCTTCCACAAACATCTCGTTAAAAGTATTGCGCTTATACCTATTTATTTTAATAACCACAAGATGCTGAAATGTCGCATTGCGTTTGCCTATTTTTATTTCCTTTGCTTGCATATTAATCCCTTTTATCTGTTTGCCCTTTATCTTGTTTTTTCTTTTTTGTTTGCCCTGTGTAGCGATAAGAGTGTTCCTCAACATCTTTTTTGATTACATCAACCAAATCTGCTCTAGGGCAACAATTTAGAAATGCTTCTTTGGTCTTTTTTCGGTATTCCATTTTTAAAGGTTTGTTACCACCTTCATATTCAATAATCAAATCGTCCGCTAACGCTTTAAAATATCTAACAATTTTAATTGATTTAACATCTTCCCATTTAATATTTAATTTTTGCTTTTTAAAACAACATTCTCTAATACCGTCTTTATCTAAATAAATTTTATTTAGTTCTCCACTAAAAATGTTTATAGGAATTCCTACAACAATGCCAATAATTAGTGTAGCAATAAGCATTCCCCAATTGTTAATTGTGAACCATAAAATAACTCCCGCAACAAAACATAATGCAAACAAAAACGCCCAACACCATACCAAACTCACACCCTTACGAAAACAACTTTTCACAACTTCTCCTTATCTTCATAATTAAGTTTATGTTTTTCTTACTTATAAATATATAATACCATTAATAGCACACAAAGTCAATTCTAAAATTTTAAGCAATGCAAAATTATTGTTGACAATTTATTTTTGTTTGGTTATAATATCAATAATAAAAACTATGACGATGTGTGCAGTAGTGTGTGCGTTTCATCTAGAGAGAGTGTTCTTGGCTGGAAAACACTTATGTTCAGCGCAAACATGAATTTCAGCATCCGAGTTGCGTGGGCGAACCCGCGCCAGACAAAACTGTAAAAATGTTAATGAGGTCAGCGGCATACTTACTATTGTTCGGGTCCCACAAGAACTTGTTCGCAGTGGGAAGAGGAGCAACCGAACAAAAAGCCTATAATTATTTTGAAGTTTCAAAATAATTTGGCAAAAGTGAGAGTTGCGACGAAATTAGGTGGTATCACGACATTGTTCGTCCTAATAATGGGGACGAATTTTTTATTATCTTAAAGGAGACAAAATGTTAAAAAGAGAACGCATATTAAACGAACATTACAATAATAATGACGAAGATGCTAGATTTGATAGTAAACACAATAGCATAGAATTTTTAACAACTAAAAAATACATTCAAAAGTATTTAAAAAAGGGTAATAAAATATTAGAAATTGGTGCGGGCACAGGTAGATACTCGCTGTTCTATGCAAGCCGTGGCTACGATGTAACAGCCATTGAATATGTGCAACATAATTTGGACGTGCTAAAAAGCAAAATTACACCAGAAATGAAAATAGACGCTCAACTTGGCGATGCAGTGAATCTTTCCCGTTTTGCAGACAACACTTTTGACATTACCCTATCTTTTGGCCCGCTTTATCATTTATATAACAACAAAGATATAAACAAGGCAATAAGCGAAGCTGTGCGAGTAACCAAACCAGGCGGAATTATAATGCTTGCTTATTTAACAAGCGACTCTATTATGGCAACTTGGGCACTTGGAAAGG
Source organism: uncultured Clostridia bacterium (assembly GCA_947384015.1). GTDB lineage: Bacteria > Bacillota > Clostridia > Christensenellales > UBA1242 > Onthoplasma. The sequence continues at coordinate 11,538 of CANDFN010000009.1, forward strand.
GTCATTTATTAGACGGCTACCTAACCGACTTTGACGAAAGTTTTAAAATGATAAATTACGAAGAAGGTTGCTTTTCTGCCTTTTATATAAGTGAATTTAAAGAGATAATGAGTAAATTTAATATAAACTACTTAAAAAATATTGCAACTGACGGTTTGGCTCATCATTATAAAGAACAAATAGATTCTTTAAACAGCAAAGAATTTAATATGTGGTTTAAATATCATTTATCAACCTGCGAAAGAGAAGATTTACAAGGTTATAGTAACCATATGTTATATATTTGTAAAAAACTTGATGGAAATATTAAAAGGAGTAAATAATGAAAGAAAAAATTAAAGAGATTATGGAGTTAGTAAAACAAAAACTTAATTCAATTAAAAAAAGTGCAGAAGGTCAGGCTTTGCGTGTAGAATTTTTGGGTAAATCTGGCAAGATTACCGAACTTTTCCGTCTTATGAAAGAAGTGCCTGCCGACAAAAAGCAAGAAGTTGGCCAAATTTTAAACAATGCAAAACAAGATATTGAGGAATTAATTTCAAACAAAGAAAAGACTTTGCAAGAAGAAGAATTAAATGCAGAACTTAACAGTGCAGAAAAGATAGACATTACCTTGCCTACCCCTAATTGCACAGGCAGTTTACACCCACGCACTATTGTTCAAAAGCGAATTGAAGATGTGTTTATGTCAATGGGCTTTGTTGTAGAAGACGGCAATGAAGTTGAAACCGAATACAACAACTTTACCGCAGTTAATGTGCCAGAAAATCATCCAGCCCGCGACATGCAGGACACTTTCTGGTTAGACAATGGTCAAGTTTTAAAAACCCACACCTCTGCTGCGCAAAATAGAATATTAAAAAAACATACTCTTCCAATACGTGCCATATTCCCAGGAAGATGTTTTAGAAATGAAGATTTAGATGCAGGGCATGAAAACACCTTCTTCCAATTAGAAGGTGTAATAGTAGATAAGGATGTATCGGTTGGCAATTTAATTTACTTTATGAAAGAAATGCTTTCTAAAATATTTAAAAAAGAGGTTGAGGTGCGCTTGCGCCCAGGCTTCTTCCCATTTACCGAGCCCAGCTTTGAAATGGATGTTCGTTGTCCATTCTGCGACGGCAAGGGTTGCCCTACTTGCAAACAAGGCGGTTGGATTGAACTTTGCCCATGCGGAATGATTCACCCACAAGTGTTGCGCAATGGTGGTATAGACCCAGAAAAATACAGCGGTTGTGCTTTTGGTTTAGGATTGGACAGAATGGCAATGCTAACCTTTGGAATTAATGATATTAGAGAATTAAACAGCGGTAACCTTAAATTGTTAAAGCAATTTAAGCCAGAAGAGTAAGGAGGAGAATATGATAATTTCCTTAAATTGGATTAAAGAATTTGTAAATCTAGACGGAATAACTGTTAACGAATTAGTTAAACGTTTTGGTTTGTCCACAGCAGAAGTTGAAGGTGTAGAATATGTTGGCAACGATATAGACAAGGTTGTGGTTGCCGAAATTTTGAGTGTAGAAAACCACCCAAACAGCGACCATTTGCACATCTTAAAAGTAAATGACGGAACAGGTGCACCTGTGCAGGTTGTTTGCGGAGCGCCAAATGTGCGCGTTGGCTTAAAAACCTATTTTGCACAACTTGGTGGCAATGTAAAAGGATTAAAAATTAAACCTGCAAAATTGGCAGGAGTAGAAAGTTTTGGTATGTGCTGTGGTGGCAACGAACTTGGCATTGAAGCAGACACAAGCGGAATTGTTGAACTTCCTAACGACGCGCCAATTGGTAAAAACATAAAAGAAATGTTACCTATTGAAGACGTATTAATTGAAATAGACAATAAATCTTTAACAAACCGTCCTGACCTTTGGGGGCATTATGGTATAGCCCGTGAATTTGCTGCAATTTTTAAAAGAGATTTAAAACCATTACCAAAAGAAGATTTAGCCCATTACAGCAACTTAAAACCATTATCAATTAAAAACGAAACAAAAAATTGTTTTAGATACACTGGCATTAGTGTTGAAAACATTAAAGCAAAAGTTGCTAGTCCTATTATTAAATTAAGGTTAAACTACTGTGGCATGAGAGATATTAATCTTCTTGCCGATTTAACCAATTATTTAATGTTAGAAGTTGGTCAACCAATGCACGCGTTTGATAATGCAATAGTTAAAGGCATAACTGTTATAGAAACCAATAAAAATCTAAACATGGAAACCTTAGAGCACGAAACTCACACAATAGAACCGGGTGCCATTGTTATTTGCGACGACAAAAAAGAACCCGTTGCCATTGCAGGTATTAAAGGCGGATTAAAATCTGGTATAACAGAACAAACTAATAGTTTACTTATTGAAAGTGCATGTTTTGATAGTGCCACAATAAGAAAAACCAGCCGTAAAATTGGGCTTATTACAGATGCAAGCCTAAGATACGAAAAAAGCTTAGACCCAGAACTTTGCCCTATTGCCACAGCCAGAATGCTTTACTTGTTAAAGCAAATAGACAATGGCGTTAAAGTAACATCATCTTTTACCGATGTTTACAATTACAAATACCCTACCCACAAAATTGAAATTACTGCCGACTTTATTTCTCGCCGTGGCGGTGTAAAACTAAGTGATGCAGAAATTTGTGACATCTTAACCCGTCTTGGTTTTGAAGTTAAAGTCAATAACGAAAAGATAACTGTTATAGTTCCTTCCTTTAGGGGAACAAAGGATGTTTCCATTAAAGAAGACTTAGTTGAAGAAATTTTTAGAATGTATGGTTACGACAACATTAAAAGCTCTAGCATGAACATGCCTTTGCAACCAGTGGACCAAATTCCTATTCACACCTTAGAACACCAAATAAAATACACCTTGGCTAGCATGTTTAATTTAAATGAAGTGCATAGTTATGTTTGGAATTATACCGATTTCAATAACCAAGTTGGAATTAAACAAGAAAGCGTTGTTCATTTGCTAGATTCTTCTAAAAGTGGACAAAGTGGGCTTAGAACAGCACTTGCACCAACCCTACTAAAAACGGTGTTTGAAAATAAAAATAAATTTAGCGATGTAAACATTTTTGAAATTGGCAGAACTTTTAATGAGTTAAATAAAGATAATTTAGTTAATGAAAAAAGAAAACTTGCTGTAGTTTTAGCTAGCGACACAAAAACAGACAAAGAACTATATTTTAACTTAAAACAAATGGTGGAATACATTTCAAACATTCTTGTGCGCACAACTGTTTATTTTGATAAGGCTAATGATAACAAAATGTATCACCCAGTAAACTCTTGCACCATTTATAATGGAGAAAACTTGGTTGGAGAAATGGGAATTTTACACCCAACCATTGCAAAAAACATAGACAAACGTAAACATTTTGCTGTGTTAGAAATTGACCTTGAAAAATTGCTTGCATGCGAGAAATCTACATTCAAAATAACACAAACAAGTAAATATCAAAGCGTTAGCATAGACTATAACTTCCTTGCAGACAAATCAATGCCATATGCCGTAATTGAAAAGACTTTAACTGATTTTAAGGCTGGATATATTTTAGAACATAGCCTTAAAGATATTTATATTAACGATGAAATTTTAAATGGTAAAATTAGTTACACTATTAATTTTGTTGTAACCCCTAAAAATAAAACATTAGAAACAAGCGATATAGAAAAGTTCTCTAAGCGACTAATTGACCATATGGCAAACATTGGTTTAAGTTTAAGAGCATAATAAATTTAATAACCTAAAAACACCTAAATTTAGGTGTTTTTTCATTTTCTCTAAAAATTGTTTACTTAAAGTTGTTTTTATGTTATACTTGCCTTGTAAAAGTTTTAACATTCACAATTAGGAGTAATATGAAAACAAAAGAATTATCCCAAGCGAAGGAGGAAGAAACTGTTAAAGTAAAAAACAAATTTAAAATTTTACCCTATTTAAAGAAACATAAAATTGCAATTATTTTTTATTTTATATTTCAAATTATACCATTATTTACAAATGTTTACCTAACCGTTGCTATGGCAAGTGCCATTCAGTCTGTAGCAACCGGATTATACACAATTGCTATTAGGCAGTTTTTAATTATAGGGGCAGTAACCGTTTGCAAATCTATACTTGATTGGATATATGAACTTTTATTTAATAAAGTTTACATAAGTATATTGGCCGACATGAGTGCCGATATTGCCGAACAAACTTTTAAAATATCTTCTAAATCTTATTCTAATCACAACACTGGAAGTTTTACCGAACGCATTATTCAAGATCCTCGCACAATTTTTGATTTAATTAATGCTATTATAGAAAATGTTGGGCAACTTCTTTCTTCTATAGTAATTATCGGTTATGTTACGGTTATATCTCCAATAATTGGTTTAATATTTATTTTTGGTGTTATTATTTCTACAGTCTTAACACGCGTTAGATTAAAAACAGTTAGAAGGAATCGTTCTAAACGCAACAAGAAGAATGAAGAGATACTAAGCCTTCTTACCGAAGTTGTAAAAAGCGAACGCGATATTAAATCTTTAAACCTAGAACAGCCGCTAAGTTTCTCTATGAAAAAGAAATATAAAGAATATAAAAAAATATACAAACAAACCGAAAATTCGGAATCTAGCATGCATTACTTAAGTAGAATATTAGTTAAAATAATTGGCTTTGCTTGTTTAATTTTGGGTATTGTATTCCTAAACAAAGGTTCTTTAACTCTTGGAGTTTATATGATTATTTATAGCGACTGGAATGATATTGAATGGTTGGCATATTGTATTAGCAATTTAATGTCATATGGTTCTAACATAAAACTTTCTTATAATCGTATTAATGAACTTTACGAAAACGATGAATACGAACTTGAACGCTTTGGCAAACGCCACTTAAAGCATGTTAAAGGCAAAATAGAGTTTAAAGATGTTGGCTTTTCTTATGTAGAATATAAATTTGCTAACGCAGAAAATGATAATGACGAAAACAAAAGTGACAACATCAAAAAGAAACATAATAAGAAAAGCAAGGCAAACGAAAAACCTAAAAAAGAAATTACATCAGTAAACAAAGTGTTTAATAAACTTTCTTTTACCATAGAGCCAAACACTACTGTAGCTTTTGTTGGTAAATCTGGTAGCGGAAAATCCACTATACTAAATCTAATGTCTAAGATTAACGAAGTTGATGATGGCAAAGTTTTAATAGACGGTGTAAACATAAACAGCCTAGATAAATCTACATTACGTCAATCAATAGCTTTAGTTAATCAGTTCCCTTACATTTTTGACATGACAATCCGTGCCAACCTAGAACTTGCAAAACCTGGTGCAACAGAAGAAGAAATACAGGCAGCTTTAAAACAGGCAGCACTAGACGATTTTATAAACAGCTTACCTAACGGAATTAACAGCCGTGTTGGCGAAGGAGGCATAAAACTTAGTGGCGGACAAAAGCAACGTTTAGCCATTGCCCGTGCACTGCTTAAAAAGTGTAGCATAATTCTGTTTGACGAAAGCACCTCTTCTTTAGACAATATCGCACAAAACACTGTAAAAGAAAGTATAGATAAAATAAAAGGTAAAAGCACAATTGTAATTGTTGCCCACCGCTTAAGCACAATTAAAAATGTAGATAAAATATTCTTTTTAGAAAATGGTGAAATTTGCGACGAAGGAACATTCAATGAATTATTTAAACGAAATAAAAATTTTAAAAATATATTTATGGCAGAAAATATTTAATAAAAATTTAATTTATTTTAAATAATTTTTTACTAATTAAATAAAAATCCACATTAATTTGTGGATTTTTTATTATTTTATTTAATTTTTACTTAAAAATAGTATTTTGTTTAATTTTTTATTTTATTAAAATATTAAAAATAATTATTTTAAAATTCACTAATTACTTTAATTTTTATTTCATGCTGAACATTATTTAAATAATTTTCCATACCAACTTCTTGTAAATAATTGTTCCATTGTTTATATTTAAATCTATAATATCGTTTATAAATACCAATTAAGTCAATCTTATTTGTTTTACAATAATCTACCAATTCTAGCATATCATTTGTTGTTTTTTCTTTTATCTGTTCCACCAAGGTATCGGTTAGCAATTCTTGATTTCTTCTTAATGTGCTTTTTGTAAGTTTTTCCTCAAGATCGGAAGAGCGTCGTGTAGGGAAAGAGTGTCGTTTGTTGTGTGTTTGTGGG
>CANDFN010000010.1 GCA_947384015.1 uncultured Clostridia bacterium
AGTGATGATTTATTGGATAACAAGTGTTTAGAGATACTAATGGACAATATTATTCAAACGGAAAGCGATTTGTCAATTTGTGAATGTTATAGATTTACAGATAAAACAAAAATTTGCAATAATATAAAAAACAATTACGAAGTTCTAAATCAAGAAAATATTTGTGAAATGCTATTAAAACAAAATAGTATTAATTTGGTTATGGCACAGACTAAGCTATATAAAAAAGATTTATTTAAGGATCTAATGTTTGAAGTTGGCAAAATTCATGAGGATGAGTTTATTGCGCATAAAATTTATATTAGATGTAACAAGGTTGTGATAACTAGCGCTCAATTATATCTTTATTATTTGAGAAATGGGAGTATAACTCAGTCGGGTAGATTTACAGAAAAAAACTTAAACGCTCTACAAGCAATAGAAGATAGATATAGTTGTTTTAAAAACACTAAATTTGAACAACTTGCATTAAGACAATTGATAAATATGACTATATATCTTTATAGTAAAGCATGTGCAATGAAAGCTGAAAAAGCTTTAATTAAGTTTTTAAAACAGAAATTTAAGTTTTATTATAAACAATCTAAGAATAAACGTCCAAAACAAATATTGTTTAATATGTTTCCATGGGTTTTTAGTTTGCAGGCAAAACTTAAAGTTTTAGTAAAAAAAGTATTGAGAAAGTAAATATTTTAAGGAGAAAAGATGATTCCTAAGATTATTCATTATGTTTGGGTTGGGGGCGGACCTCTAACCCCACTTGCAGAAAAGTGTATAGAAAGTTGGAAAAAATTTTGTCCTGATTATGAAATTAAACGTTGGGATGAAACAAATTTTGATATTAATCAAAACATATATTGCAAAGAGGCTTACGAAAGTAAAAAATGGGCGTTTGTGTCAGATTATATCCGCGCTAAAGTTTTATATGACTTTGGCGGTATTTATTTAGATACAGATGTTGAACTTATAAGGCCAATTGATGAATTTTTATCACATTCTGCATTTGCTGGTTTTGAAACAGTGGACGCAATATCTACAGGGATTTTAGGGGTAACTAAAAATAACATTTGGATTAAAAGTTTGTTGGATAGTTACAATAATAGACATTTTATAAATGAATACGGACAATTTGATTTTACTACCAATGTTACTGTTTTAACCAATTTAACTAAACAACAATACCCAAATATGGTTTTTGATAATACCAAACAGATTCTAGAGAATTTGGTTGTTTATCCTATAGAATATTTCTGTCCATTCTCATTTGTAGATAAACAACTTAGAAAAACCGAAAACTCTTATGCAATTCATTGGTTTGATGGGAGTTGGGTTCCTAAAAAAAATATTTTCCAAAAGATTTGGTCAGGTATTAAAGGATTTTGTATTAAAATTATAGGCAAAAATAATGCACAAAAACTGAAGGCTAAATTTAAAAGGAAGAGATGATGAAAAAAATTAAGTTAACAATATTTACCCCAACTTATAATAGGGCAAACCGACTGCCTCAATTATATGAATGTTTAAAGGCCCAAACAAATAAAGACTTTATTTGGCTTATAATTGATGATGGATCTACAGATAATACTAGACAATTTGTGGAGAATTGGGAAAGCGAAAACAAAATTAAAATTGAATATTTATATAAAGAAAATGGGGGCAAGCAAACTGCAATAGATTTGGCACATCAGGTTTGCACAACAGAATATATTTGTTGTTGCGATAGCGATGATATTATGTCTAACGATGCGGCAGAAGTTATTTATAAATATATTGAACAATATAAAGATGATAAAGATTTGGTCGGATTTGTTGGCAGAGTAACTAATTTTAATGGTGATATTATTGGTTATAAAGGAGAAACTATAACTGACAACTGGCCAGAAAATAGCATAAAAGTTTGTTTTTATGATTTGTCAACAAAATATAACTATAACGGAGAAACCGTTTTAGTCTTCAAAACAGAAATCGTAAAAAACTATCATTTCCCAGTTTTTGAAGGTGAAAAGTTTGTAACAGAGAGTGTTTTGTATAAACAATTTATGTATAATTATAAAATGGCTACAATGTTAGAACTTATTCATCCAATAGAATATCAGCAAGATGGCTATACAAATCAGGGAATGGCTCTGTTTTTTAAAAATCCAAAAGGTTTTTTATATAGTGAAAAATTAAATGCTTATTATGAAATAAAATATGGGCATAACTTTAAACGAAAAATTAAAAACTGTGCTAGGTTTTATGCTTGGAAAAAAGTTTTAAATATCAAGTTTAGGGAATTAGACAATTTTAAAATAAAATTTTTTTATTCATTATTGGGGAAAATCGCAAGCATTTTGTTTATTAATAAATTTAAGAAAATATTTAATGAGTATTTAAAACGCACAAGGTAGATATGACAAGAACCCAAAATGTTAAAAGAAACTTAGTGTTTAATACTATAAAGTTTGTATCGCAATTATTATTGCGTTTTATTTTGCGCACTGCTTTAATTTATGTTATGGGCGCAGAATACATAGGGTTAAATGGACTGTTTAGCAATATATTTACATTTCTAAATTTGGCAGAGTTAGGTATTGGTTCGGCAATTGTTTTCTCCATGTATAAGCCTATTGCAAATGGAGATTTAGAAAAAGTTAAATCTTTGCAAAATTTATATAAAAAGTTCTATTTAATTATAGCTTTAGTAATTTTGGTGGTTGGCGGAATTTTAACGCCTTTTATAAAAATTTTTATAAAAGATGAAGTAAATGTCAATATAAACATATATATTTTGTTTTTAATGTATTTGGTAAATTCTGTTGTCGGATATTTCTCTGCACATAAGCGCTCTTTATTACTTGCTTATCAGCGCAACGATATAGAAAATAAAATTAACACAGTTTGCACATTTATACTTACAATTATTCAAATTGCAATATTGTTTTTATTTAAAAATTATTATGCCTATTTTGCTGTTAATATAGTATTTACGATTTTGGAATGTGTGGTTATTCACCTTGTGGCAAATAAATATTACCCAGAAATAAATGGGAACGCTAAACCATTGGATAAAGACACAAAAAAAGAAATCTCTAAAAATATGGCAGCTTTAAGTTTACATAAAATAGGTTCTGCAGTAGTGTTTTCTACTGACAATATTTTAATATCTTCGCTTTTTGGTGTTGTATTATTAGGAGCATATTCAAACTATACTTTAATAATATCTAGTTTAGGCTCTCTGTTTTTACTTTTAACAAATGCTTTAACGGGAAGTGTGGGTAATTTAATTGCAAGCAGTGATAAAGAGCATATTTACAAAAAGTTTAAACAAATAAATTTTATTTTTTCATTTTTAACTGCTTTTTGTTCAATATGTTTATTTGTATTGTTCCAACCATTTATTAAAGTTTGGACAGGTGGTGGAGATTATTTATTAAGTTTTTCTACTGTAACTTTATTGTGTTTAAGTTTTTATTTCACAAGGATGCGAAATGGTGTTGGATTGTTTAAAGATTGTGCGGGTTTGTTTTGGCAAGATAGATGGAAGCCTATTGCTGAGGCTGTAGTTAACTTGGTTGTGTCTATAATTTTAGCAAAATTTATGGGTATAAATGGTGTGTTCTTGGGAACGATTATTAGCACTATTATAGCACCATTTTGGGTAGAACCTTATCTGCTTTTTAAACATGTATTTAAAAAGAGTTCTTGGCAATACTTTAAAAGATATATATTAGATTTTGTAATTACCATTGCGGTTGCATGTATAACTTTCTTTATTTGTTCGTTTATTCCAGAGGGTGGAATATGGTTGTTAATAGCAAGATTTGCAGTTGCAGGAGTGTGTAATATAACCTTATTGGTAATTGCATATTCTTGGTCTAGTGAATTAAAAGAAACATTTATATTAATAAAAAAAGTTATAGGAGATATGTTTAAACGCAATAAAAACAAATAAAAACAGGGCAAAATGCTCTGTTTTTTATTATTTATTGTTTGATTTTTTAAGGTTTTTGTATTTATTGTTTTTGTATTTTTGGAAATTGTTGAGTAAAATATTGCCTTAAAATATTATTTCTTTTTAGATTTTTTTATTTGAGGCAGGGGCTTCCAACCAGCTTCAATTAGGCGGGCAGTATCAAAAAATGTTAGGTTAGGACAGGTGTTTTTATGAATAATTATACCTCTTCCTGTAGAGATGAAGCCAATAACCTCGTCTCCGTATTTAGGTTGGCAACACCCGGCAAATTGAACTATTGTGTTGTCAAAGCCTTTAACTGTTATTTGGTTTTCGCTTGGTTGGGCTAGAGTTATGCTTTTGGTTAAAGTTGAGTTGGATTCTTCCAACTTTAATTGTTTTTGGTAGTTAGTTGCCAGCTTGTTGGCTAGATATTTTGCACTTATAGCATTAGTTCCTATGTTTGCAAACAATTCATCGTTGTCCGTCATGCTATAGTAGTTAAGGAACTCTTGCAAACTTTGTTTATCCATAAGTTTGTTTAAAGGAAAACCCTTTTCTTTAATTGCATTTTCCAACATGTTTTTGCCAAGGCGGATTGTTTCTTCTTTTATATTTTTCTTAAAGAAGGTGTTTATTTTAGAACGAGCTGAGCTGGTTTTACAAATTTTAAGCCAATCTGGTGATGGACCCTTAGAATTTGGGTTGGTAATTATTTCTACAACATCGCCGTTGTTTAGTGCGGTTGTGTTGCGAACCATTTTACCATTTACTTTTGCTCCAACATATTTATTGCCAACTTCACTGTGAATGCTATATGCAAAGTCTATTGGAGTAGAGCCGGTAGGAAGATATATTACTTTACCTTTTGGTGTTTGAACAAAAATTTCGTTGTTATAAATATCTTGGTTTAGCGAACTAGTTAGTTCGTCTATGCTAGAATTTTCATCCTCCATCATTTGTCTTAACCAAGCAAGGCGGATGTCTAAAGAATCTTGCTTAGAACGTTTTTCTTTATACATCCAATGCGCAGCAACACCATATTCGGCATACTGATGCATGTCTTCAGAACGAATTTGTATCTCCACAGGGAAACCTTCAAATTTAACTGTAGAGTGTATTGACTGGTAACCGTTAGGTTTAGGTATTGCAATATAGTCTTTAAACCGGTTTTTTATAGGTTCAACTTCGCTATGTAATCTGCCAATAAGTGCATAGCAATCTGCCACATTTTTAACAATTGCACGCACAGCTATAAGATCATAAATTTGGTCTAGTGGGTGACTTTCTAGTTTTTTATAAATGCTGTAAATGTGTTTTTTTCTACCATACACGCGCCCTGTTATGTTTAGTTCTTCCATGCACTTTTTTACAAGTGAAACTAATCGTTCTACAATAGGTTGCCTTTTGTGGAAACGGCTATCTACCTCTTCTTGAATTTCGTTGTATTTATCTGGATTAATAATTAAGAATGCAGAATTTTCAAGTTCTGTTTTGTAGTTTGATAATCCCAAACGGGCAGAAAGTGGGGCGTAGAGCGCAGTAACAGAATTTGCTAGGGTGGTGCGTTCTGTGTCGTTTAAATTTTCTGCAAATCTACATTGCATTACAACCAAACCGATTTTTAGCATTATGGTGCGAACATCTTTTGTAATGGCAAAGAACATTTTTCTTAAATTTTCTGCTTCTTCTTTTTGTTGAGCGTAATTTAATTTGTCTAATTTGTCTAGAACTGACACTGTTTTATATATAGCTTCTGGGTAAGCTGTTTTAATGTCTACTAACCTAATTTGTTTTAAAGTTAGCAAAAAATATAAAGAACCTTCTTGTTTTTTTTCTTCTCCCAAATTCATGTCTTTTAATATATCAATTAGCACTTTAAACTTTTGCTTGTTAAAGTCTGTAAGTTTTTCAATTCTTTCTTCAATGTTTAACATAAATTATCCTTTTTATTATAGCATAAACTTAATAATTTTCAAAGCTCTAAATTAATAATATATAAAATTATAAAAAAATAATATTAAATTGATAAAATTTATTAAAATCTTTTATTTATATAAAAAAAGTAAGGGAAACCTTACTTTTATAATTAAGCTTAATTTTTATAATTTCTTATTTATTTACTACAAAATTACCAACTAAGTTTGCTTTATAATTATCGCTCCAACCATTACCTTGGTTTGCAAATTGCACACAATAAGCTGGGTTATTAATATCTCCGCTATAAACACATAAGTAAACTTTATAGTTACCATTTTGTAGGTTGATGTTGGTTGAAAGATTAAGTTCAGCTTCGCCATTATATGTTCCAACAACATTCTGGTAGGCAACTGTTCCATCTTCTTTTACAAACATCAATTTTAAATTTTTAGTTTTATTAAAGTTGTTAAAACCTACATTTTTAATGTTAAGCTTTATTGTTAAATTATCATAATTGCTTGTGTAGTTAAATACTGAATTTGTAAGAACCAGTCTATAGCCTAGGTGATTTTCAATATATCTAAAGCCAGTTTGACCATCATATAAACTGTCTAGAGCCACTTCTTGCATGCTTTCAGCATTATAAATCTCAGATTTCCATTTATCTGTAAGTCTTGAGTCATAAATTCCATTTATATAACTTGTGTGTAAGACAAACATCTCAGGTATGCAATTTTTAAGTTCACCATGAACGCCAGCTGGGAAAAGAGCTTCTCCACCAAAAGCTGAGTTTGCAGTAAACTGACTTAGAAATTCGCCATGAACATATCTAACAGTATTCCATGCTGTGCCAGGAATTCCATCAATAGAATCAATTGGAGTAAATGTGCCTGAATCGTTAGAGTTATATAAATAACTATCATCATATAAGCCTAATCTTTTAGTTTTTTCATTTAAAGTAATTTTTTCATTTAATAATACTTGTTTGTTGGTTATGCCTATATAATCGTATATCATTTGAGGAGTTCTAACTAATAATATTAAGTTTTTAGTATTGTTCAAAAAGGTTTCTATTAGTGGAGTGTAGTAGGTAGAACTAACATAGTTTGAAGTTGTTCCATCGGTCATTTCGCCCCATTTCCCAATCATACCAGCTTCAATGGCTGTGATTGTATCTTCAAAATCATTTAACACAGAACATATTTGCTCCACATGTTTTAAAAGCATTTCAAATTCAGGCTCGCTATAATTGAATAGTGTTTCATTATAAGATTTATTATAAGAGAAACGGATAATTATATTTTTTTCTTTACTTTTTAATAAATTCAATTCTTCTCTTAAAAAATCTAATGCGGCAGTTGTAAGTTCTAAATCCTTATTTCCATTAACAGCTTTAGAAAATTCGCTAATGTCCACCCTCATATTGTATAATTGATAATCTTTTGATGCTTCATCGTTAAGAACGTAGTCTTGACTTGTAATTTTACCATCTGGGCCAATACTTACAATAAATGGGTAGTAAAAGCCTTGATCTGGATTATTTATTTTTTCTATGCTTTCGTTGTAATTCAAATTCTGCTTAACAGAATATGAGGTAACAATAGGGGGAGTAGAGCCACCTTCGTTGCCATCCCATGGTGGGGTGTTTGGCTTACCGCCGTTATTCTTTTTAGGCAGGTAAATTCCTAGTAAAACAGCCATTAGTAATAATATAATAACAACTGTAATACTGCAAATTGTAATTATCTTTTTCTTCAAAATTCCTCCTTATTTAACTTAGTTTAACATATTTTGTAAAAATTAGTCAAGGTTTTATTTAAATATAAAAAATAAATATTGAAATTAAATAATTCAATAAGTTAAAGGCTATAAATTAATTTGCAAATATTTTTGTTTTGTTTTATAATAAATAAGATTAATAATAAATCACAAAAGAAGGGGCTAAAGATGAAAAGTATTTACACATATTATAAAGAAAGATTAATTGAAATAAGTGGTAAAAACAGAAACTTATATCTTAAAAACTTTAATAAGAAAAACGGTTATGATATTGGACGTATTTTGTCTGGCGATAGTGAACTTACTGAAGAGTTTTTAGAAATATTATTAAGCGGGAAATCTATTCCTTTTAACATATTTGGTAAGGGGATGAAAGATTTGATTGTTTTTGCTTCTAATGCTTCGGCAAAGTTTCCTAAAAAGAATTTTGAGGATGAGAAAGAGAAACAAAAATATGAAAACGATAAAAAGAATTTCATAAAAAGAGTTGTTGAGCAAGAAGGGAATAACTTAAAAGCCTTAAAGCGCGAGATTGAAGATATAGAAAAAGAAACTGGTAGATACGAACTTTATGTTTGTTATCCTTTTGTTTATGGTAGTGTTAGAAATTTCACCTTTAAAGCACCTCTTTTGATGTTCCCAGTAGAGATAGATGTTATAGACGATTCTAATATAAATATTTGTTTGAAATATGGCGAAAAAGTTCAATTAAATAAAGCTCTTATGCTTGCAATAGCAAACAGTAAACATCTAAATTTACAAGATATGGACATGGAATTTGATTCAATAAAAAGTAAGTTTGGTTCAATACAGGGTCTAATAAGTTATTTAAAAGAATTTGGTGTAAAAATAGCATATGAAGATAAGCACAAATTTTATAATTTTGGTAGATATGCAGAACCTTCTGCAACTGCTCCGTTAGAAGTAAAAAACATCTGCTTGCTTGCAAGGTGTGGGTTGGCTAACTCTATTTATAATGACTATTTTGCGTTAGAGAAAAAACATCTTTCAAATGACTCTATAAACGAACTTTTAAATGCAAAAGAGGTAAAGAAAAAACAAAATAAATGTAACGAACTTTACTTAATTAATAATGTGGACTACGCACAAGAGCAAGTTGTAAGAAATGTTAACGAACGTGGTAATATGGTTATTTATGGGCCTCCTGGCACAGGTAAATCTCAAACCATTGTAAATGTAATTGCCGATGCAATTTGTAAAAACAAAAAGGTGTTGGTAGTTTCTCAAAAGAAGGCCGCACTAGAAGTTGTGTATAATCGTCTTTCTACACTAAACAAAAAGGCCATGTTTGTAGTTGATGCTGAAAAAGAGAGATTAGATTTTTATAAGCGTTGCTATGAGGCTCATGAAGAAATTATAAAATCTAAGTATAACGAAAAATTGCATAAAGAATATGCAGAGGTAGAAAAAAGACTTGAACATGAAATTCAAAACTTAAACACAATTTCAAATTGTCTTAACGAAAAATTGCCATTTGGATTGTCTTTGCAAGAGATGTATTATAATTCTTATAAACTTGGTAAAAAGAGTATGGAGTATGCCCTTTATCAAGAAATGCAAAAAAACAAACATTTAATGGCATTAAATTATGACGAGCTTACTTCTGCTCTTAGCGTTTTGCAAGAAAAAAACAAAGCAGAAATATACTTTAACTTTGTTGAAGAAAAAAAGAAAAATCCTTTTATAGATGCGTTAAAGGAAGATTTGGGCGTTCATGTTGTTGCGGAAGCACAATCTAAATTAAAAAAGTTGTTTACCGAAAGACGAGGGCTTTTTGAAACTAGCAAATATCAGTATTCTAGGCAGGTTTTAACTTATTACGACCAAGTAAAGAATAATAAAAATAGCAAAGCGTTAATTAAATTAATTACTAAATATGAATATCCAAATGCTGAGAATTTCTTAAAAACAAGTTGCTTTGTCTTCCCGCTTTACCCAGCTGCTAAAATTAATATGCTAAAGAAAGAGAATTTAGTAAAAAAAGAGGTTGACTTAACATTAAAAGCGGTGGATGAATATCTTGAAGACTATGTTTTCTTAAAAAATATTTTAACAGAAAGCGGGTATTTGCTTGCTGTTGATAGTATTTTAAACGGAAACAATGCGGTTTTAAGGCTTTTGCTTTGGGCAGTTGAAAATTATACAAAATTAAATGATACAAATCATATTCTTAAAAACTTAGATGAAAATCAAAAATATGTGCTCAATTTTGCTTACGAAAATGCAAACACTTTTGCCAAATTTATGGCTGTGCTTAAAGCGATTTTACCGGTTCGTATTTATCACGAAATTGTTAAGAGTGAAGAAGAAAGGCATAATGTTCTTTCATCTACTGTAGATTTTGAAAATATTCGTTCTCGTATAGTTTCGTTAAAACAACAACAAAATGAAATTAGCAAAAAAATTGCTATGCAAACCTTTAACGAAGATTATAAAAAGAAATGCGATGGAAGCACAAGATGTAAAGATTATTTGTATCAAATAACAAAAAAACAAAATTTGTGGTCTGTAAGAAAAACAATGGAAATTTATGGCGACTACTTGTTTAAGCTTTTCCCTTGTTGGCTTTTATCGCCAGAAAATGTTTCTTCAATTTTACCATTGGAAAGAAACTTATTTGATGTTGTGCTTTTTGATGAGGCTTCTCAGGTATTTATTGAAAATACAATTCCTTCAATTTACAGGGGAAACAGAATCGTAGTTGCTGGCGATGCTAAACAGTTAAGACCAACAACAACCTTTATGAAACGATACATGGGTGCAGATGTTGATGAAGATATGGATTACAGCACACAGGCCGCTTTGGAGGTTGAATCTTTGTTAGATTTGGCGGTATCTCGTTACGCAAGCTCTAACATCACATACCATTATCGTAGTAAAAATGAAGAGTTGATAGATTTCTCAAATAAAGCGTTCTATTCAGATACTTTGCAAATTGCGCCAAATTCATCAAAGAATGTTAAACATAAACCAATTGAGCGTATTAAAGTGGAAGGAAAGTGGTGCGATAGAAGAAATGAGGTAGAAGCAAACAGTGTTGTGGCACTTATTAAAAAATTATTAAAAACGCGCAAAAATAAGGAAACAATAGGTGTTATAACCTTTAACGTAGAGCAAGAAAACTGTATAGAAGAATTAATTGAAAAGAAATGCTTTGACGATATAGAATTCCGTAACCTATATTTAAAGGAAAGAAATCGCGTAGAGAATGGCGAAGATGTAAGTTTGTTTGTTAAAAACCTAGAAAATGTTCAGGGTGATGAACGCGACATTATAATATTCTCTATAGGTTATGCTAGAAATGAGTTTGGCAAGGTAAATGCAACCTTTGGTTCACTTTCTAACGAGGGTGGGGAAAACCGCCTAAATGTTGCAATAACTCGTGCTAAGCAAAAAATTTATGTAGTTACTAGTATTGAACCAGAAGAGTTAAAAGTAGACGCTTCAAAACATGTTGGGCCTAAGCTTTTGCGCAGTTATTTAACCTATGTTAGAGCGGTATCTAACGGCAATACAGAAGAGGTTAAAACAATATTGAACAGTTTCGGTTCAACCACAACCGTAAAACCAAGGCTAACAAATCTTTTACCAATGGAACAACAAATTGCTTCTAAGTTGGAAAAATTAGGTTATAAAACAGATATAAATTTAGGTAACTCTAACAGCAAAATTTCTGTGGCAATTTACGATAAGAAAAAAGATAGATATGTGCTAGGTATTGAAACTGATAAAGAGGTAACAGAATCTTCATCCTCTACAATAGAAAGAGATGTGTTTAGGCACGAATTTTTAAAATCTAAAGGCTGGAAAGTTATGAGAGTTTGGAGTAGAGATTGGTGGCATAATTCTAATCAGGTTATAAGTTCTATAGTAAAAGAAGTTGAAAAACAAAAGAAAACGCTTGAATAATAAAAGATGTTTAATAAAAAATAAGGGTATATACCCTTATTTTTTGTTTGAAAACAACCAATTAGATATTGTTTTCTACTGGAGCTACTGGCGGGAATCGGACCCGCGACCCCCACCTTACCAACTTAAACTCAAAAACATACAAACTTGTGCTCTATTGTCTAAATCACCGATAAAATATGGACTTTTCAGCCCTTATTTTTCTTTAGGTGTACATCTTTCAAAGATTTCTACACCTATTTGCACCTACATGATGGTTAAGTGATAAAATATAGCGATTTTGCACTTTCAAAATCTCTTTAAAACTTTCTAAAACTGATATGAATTTGATTTAAAATATGTTATACTGACTTTGTAAAATATTGGAGAAGCCATATGAAGTTTAATATTTATTATGGAAGTGGGGTTGATTTTTCAAAACAAAAATTGGTCAATTCATTTGATACGATTGAGCTTGCTGAAAAGTTTCTATTTGATTACATAAAAGAACATCATCCAAATAGCGCTTACATAAGAGCAACCTTTATTTCCGATACGCAAAGAGAGTATGATTATGGACATTATACAAAGTTCTATTCAATTGTGGGAGAAATGTAATAACTCTATGATTTAATATTTTATTTTACTTTGAAAAAATCAAATTTTTTATTATAATAATCTTTATAGGAGATACATTGTGAAGATAGTTGAAGAGAATTTATTAAAATCCCCAATTAATTACACAGGAAACAAATATCGAATATTAAATCAAATATTGCCATACTTTCCTAGTCAATGTGATACAATGGTAGATCTCTTTTGTGGGGGCGCTACGGTAGGAATCAATACAACATATAAGAATATTGTTTTTATAGATAGTGATAAACACGTGATTAGTTTGCTAAAATATTTGTCTAAAGTATCATTTGATGAATTTGTACAAAAGGTCGATAAACTTACAAGTCTTTATGGTTTAACGTGTTCTTATGTAAGACCAATAAACAAAAAAAATGAATGTGGGTATAACAATAACAATGGTCTAAAAAATCTAAATGAAAAGGGATATTATAATTTGCGCAATGATTATAATTTATTGGAGAATAAATATTCAAATAAGGCTAATTTAATGCTGTATGTATTAATGGCATATGGGTTTAATAATGATTTAAGATTTAGCAAGGATGGGAAGTTTAATATACCTGTAGGGAAAACAGACTTTAATAAAAATAATGCGAATAAGGTAAAAGATTTTATAAATAGCTTAAAAACTAAAAATGTTAAATTTATATGTGCAAGTTTTACGGACAATGTTGTTGCGGACTATGTGCGCAAGAGTGATTTTATTTATATGGATCCTCCTTATTTAATAACGGATGCTGTTTATAATGAGACGCCGACTTGGTCATATGTAAACGAACACCAATTGCTTGACTTTATAGATCAATTGATTTTGAGTAATAAAAATTT
Source organism: uncultured Clostridia bacterium (assembly GCA_947384015.1). Classification (GTDB taxonomy): domain Bacteria; phylum Bacillota; class Clostridia; order Christensenellales; family UBA1242; genus Onthoplasma. Next base: position 13,010 of record CANDFN010000010.1, read on the forward strand.
TATTTTATCTAATTGCATAAGTCGTAATGAAAAAATAAATGAGCCATTGTCTTATTGGTTTTATAAAAAGAAAGATTTAGAGATGATAAATATTGACTATAATTATCATACATGCAGTTACAATAAAAAACTTAGAGATTCCATCGATAAAGAGATTATAATTTTGCCGAAAGGAAAGAGAAATGTTAGAAATAAAAAATAGACGATATATAGGAAACAAAAATAAAATTTTGTTTGAGATCGAGAAGGTTGTTAAGGGGTATTACCCTGAACTTAACGATTTAAAGTTTGCAGATGTTTTTGCTGGGACTGGGGTCGTGGGATACCATTTTGCAAATTTAGGATGTAAAACAGTTGTCAACGATATCTTATATAGTAATTTTGTATGCTATAATGCGTGGTTTGGGAAGCAGGATTATGATGTAAAAAAAATAAGTGATTTTATAAGTTGGGCTAATTCAATAAAAGGTTGCGATTTAGAAGACAACTATTTTTCGATTTCGTATGGGGGAAAATATTTTTCGGTTAATAATGCAAAAAAAATAGGTTATATTAGAGATCAATTAGAAATTTATAAGCCTGAACTCAATGAAAGAGAATTTTTTATAATCTTGTCTTCATTGATATATGCTGTGGACAAGATAGCAAATACTGTTGGACATTTTGAGTCTTATTTGAACAAAGTCCCAGAAGATAAGAATTTAATTTTGCAGATGCTAGATATTACAGAAAAATTAGATTGTCAAATATTTTGTGAAAATGCAAACGATTTGGTCGAAAAGATCAATGCGGATGTAGTTTATTTAGATCCTCCTTACAATGCTAGACAATATGCGAGTTTTTATCATGTTTTAGAAAATCTTTCAAAATGGAATAAACCAGAATTGTTTGGCAAAACGATGAAGTTTAAAAAGGGACGAATCACCAGTAAATATTCTACACATGAAGCAAAAACAATTTTTGAAGATTTAATAACAAAATTAAAGTGTAAATTACTGATAGTATCTTATAATAATACCTATGATGCTAAAAGTCAATCTTCAATAAATAAAATTTCACAAGCAGATTTATTAGAAATCTTGTCGAAGAAAGGGAAAGTAGAGAAATATGAAATAGATTACAAATATTTTAATACGGGGAAAACAGATTTTAATAATCATAAAGAAATCTTATATGTTTGTGAGGTAAAAAATGAGTTCAGTGTATGATTACTATGTCATCCAGAATAAAAACGATGATTGGGTTGATAAATTTAAAAGTTCAAGTAGTAATAAAAGTGGAAAATTATTTTCTTTTATAAATACTAATTTTAGGAAGTTACTGTCCTTTTGTTCACAATTTGAAAAGTTCCTAGAGAAGAATGGGATCCCTAGGAAAGATTGGAATAGTAAACAGCTTTCAGGGGGAGACAAAGACAAACATCGTATTAAAAATTTATTAAATGCAAAATTTATCGAAAAAATAGATGATACATACTTAGTAACTTCCAGTGGTTATGTGTTAAAGGATATAATCGAAGGAGATTTTAATGATGATGAAAAATGGATATTATTATTCTTTTTAATGTTACATTTTGAAGAAAATAATTCAAAATATTCTATTTATAAAAAGAGTTTGCAAGCAGTAAAAATACTTCAAATATATAAAATCTCTGTGGCTAATGTTATAGAACAGACCACTTTAATAGAGGCTAAAAGATCCTGCAGTGATTTGATTAGGGTTGATTTGTTTTGGTGGTTATCTTTTTTGAACGATGATGCATTTTTGAAATTATATGTAAAGAACGAAGATAAAAGCGACTTATATAATTTTGTGAGTTGTGAATTAAGAAATCCAAATTCTAAAGATTGTATTGGCAGCAAGTATGGAAAGAATAGTATATTTTCTATTGGAACTTTTAAAGAACAGTGTAAAATTCTTTGTTGTTGTATTTTTATGCAAGAACAGAAAAATCAAGATATTGTCAGTCTGATTAAGGATTTTGTAAAATTTTATAAAACTTTATACTGTAAACAGATTAGCGACGCTAAAATTGTTGAATTTTTAAATCAACATAAAAGTATCTACAATAAAATATATTTTTCATTATTTCAGGAGGTTATAAAAAATGAACGATAATTTTGCTAATCCAAGAAGAGTTAAACTTTTAACATTTTTTCAGCAAACTACAAATGGGCAATTTATAATTCCAGTTTATCAGAGAAATTACACTTGGAAAGCTAATAAACAAGTAAAAAAGTATCTTATGGATTTGGAAGCCTTAGTGAACTCGGACAAAAAATCGCACTTTCTTGGAGTTATGATGTACGTTTCATCAGCTAGAGGAACATTTAGTGAATATTCTATTGTAGATGGTCAACAAAGAATCGTAACTACATTTTTAATATTGCAAGCAATATATAGTCTTGCAAAAGAATCAGGGGATAAAGCGACAGCAGAACAGATACAGTATTTGTATCTTACTAATCCTTATCAAGATGTAGATAAAAGATTAAAACTAAAACCTACAGTTTCAGATGATAATGTATATGAAAAAATTATAAACTCTAAAGAAAGTGAAATAACAGCCGATGAAAAGAAAACAAACATATACAAAAATTATTATTTTATTTTAGACTATATTAGGAAATTAGTAGGGAAACATAACTATTCTGAAATTTTGCTTGCATTAAATAATTTTTATTTTGTTGAGATTCCTTTAACAGAAGATGACAACTCACAAGAGATTTTTGAGACAATAAATTCTGCGGGTGCTGCTTTAAGCAAGTCAGACCTTATTCGCAATTTCATTCTTATGAAAGTAGATAATGCTAAACAGGAAGAGTATTACGAGAAATATTGGGCTCCACTTGAAGATATGCTTAGTAATCGAATTGAAAATTTCTTTAGGTTATTTATTGCATCTAAAACATATACACTATCTAATTTAGATGATTTATATGATAATTTTCAATTGTGGTATAATGAAGAAAAAAATAGAGATAAAAGCATAGAGGATTTGCTTAAAGATATAGTGAATTTTGGCAAATATTATAGAAATCTGTTTATAGACTATAAACATAACAGCGAAAACCTTAAAAAGCATGTCATAGAATTTAATAAAAATCCAATTGAGCCTGCAGCGCCTTTGTTATTGAGACTTTATGAACTTTTTGAGAAAAAGAATATGAAAAATGAAAGATTGATAAAGGAAGACGATTTCATTAAGATTATTGATTTATTAATAACTTATTCGACTAGAAGAAATATATGTAATTTTAGAACTGGCGTTTTAACAAGAATTATACCTCCTATGATTAAGGATATTCTGAATGATTGTGATGGGGATTATAGGAATATTTATGCCATAACGGTAAAATATTTAGTTTTAAATAATAAGAACAAAGCGTCTTTTATGCCCGATGATAATTATCTGCGAGCAAACTTACCAAACTCTAATGCTTATGGATTAAAGAATTATTACAATTCTATATTTCAAAAAATTGAGCTGCATAATAATAGTGCACCAATAGATTTTGATAAGACAAAGATTTCAATTGAACATCTTATGCCACAAACTCCAACGCAAGCATGGCTAGATGAACTAAATATTACAGAAGATAAATATGAGTCTCAATTGCACAGATTAGGTAATTTAACATTAGCTACACAACATGATAATAGTAAAATGTCAAACAAGCCTTTTGAATACAAGAAACAAGTATTAGAGAAAACTTCACATCTTAAGATAAATCAAGACATATTAAATAAAGACACATGGACTATAAAAGATATTGATGAAAGAACAGATAAACTAATTGAGCAAATTATAGACCTTTATACTTATCCAAAGGAAGATCCTGTAAATATTATGAGTTACCATATTTACTATCAAGGGGAACTGAATGATATAGAGGCAACAATATATACTGATTTACATGTTGAAATAAAATCACAAAGTAAAGTATCTCTTGAAAATTGTCAATTTTCTGAACAAGAGCTTCAATCTTTGTGCGATGAGGGGATTATAAAAATTTTACAAGATACGATAGAATTCTTAGAAGATCTTGAATTTACAAGTTTACAAAATGCATCCTATGTTTTACTAAATCTAGAGGATGGTTCTATTTGGGAGGAGTGGAAAGACTCTAAAGGGGATTCTTTAAGCCTGGAATTAAGAGCTAAACTTTTAAATAAAAGGAATAGCTAAATATTTTTAACAAAAATTATTAGGATTGATGATTCTTATCTTCAATCCTTTTTCTTTTACGAAACGAACTGTGTTGCCGGTACCGCTTGGTTTGCCATTCCAACAAGCAATACAAACCGAAGAATTATCCACCATATACTTATTTCGGTCATTCATGCAATTTTTGTAATAATGGTCTGACAAAACTATAACAT
>CANDFN010000011.1 GCA_947384015.1 uncultured Clostridia bacterium
AGATGTATTATGGTGACTGGAGTTCAGACGTGTGCTCTTCCGATCTGTATCTGGCTAATATTGCCAATAAATTTTGGCAATATATTTTCTATTTGTTTTAATGTTGGAATTATATCTACTGTTTCAACAATTTTGCCCATAGCATCTAATGTATCTGTTAGCACTCCAAATTTAAAGATTGCAGTATATGTTTTTGTTTTTTGTTGCATAATATCAAATAATTTAGTTGCGCTACCTGTTGTTACAAGTAAAACACCTGTAGCCATTGGGTCTAAAGTGCCTAAATGTCCAACTTTTCTTTGATGCAAAAGACTTTTTACAATGTTTACAACATCAAAACTAGACCAATTCTTAGGTTTATACATGGGAATAATTCCATTAATCATTATCCTCATCATCCTCACTTGTGGTATATTTGATATCTTTTAATATATTATTTATTTTTGCTGCATACTCTTCGCTATTGTCTAGTCTAAATTCAAGACGAGGAGTTTTTCTTAGTTTAATATGTTTAGATAAACTACCTCTAATAAAACTACCTGCTCCTTTAATTCTTGCCAAAACTTCTTCTTTAGGTGTTGTGCCAATACTACTTATAAAAACATGTGCGATATCTAAATCTGGTGTAACTTCAACAGCACATACACTAATAATTGCATCTATTTGTGGATCTCGCAATTCATTATCTATAATGTAAGATAAATGCTTTTGAATTTCACTATTGATGCGTTCTAGTCTAATATTTTTCATTAATCTTCAATCCTTTTAAGAGAGAAGCACTCTATTCTATCACCAACTGCATAACCTTCGTAGCCAAACTTAATACCACATTCTCTATCTTTTAAAGCTTCTTTAACGTCGTCTTTAACAATTTTAACAGAATGAATATCTGTTGTTGCAATTAATTCATCGCCACGATAAATTTTTGCATGTTCACCACGCACAATTTTGCCATCAGTAACTCTACAACCAGCAACTAAACCTGCTGTAGAGAGTTTAAATACGGCTATAACCTCAGCTTTACCAACATAAACTTCTTCATATTTTGGCTCTTTTAAGCCTTTTACAGCGCGTTCAATGTCATCTATAAGTTCATAAATAATCTTATAAGAGTTAATTGTAACTTTCATTCTGCCAGCTAGTGTTTTTACTTTGCTATCTTGCCCTACGTTAAAGGCTACTACCATAGCAGATGACGCGTTTGCAAGTATTAAATCACTTTCGTTAATAGCACCTACGCCACTATGAAGAATATTAATTTTTACTTCTTCATTTTCTAATTTTGAAACAGATGCTTTAATTGCTTCAAGTGAACCATGCACATCTGTTTTAACAATAAGGTTAAGAACCTTCATGTCTTTTTCTGCTGATTTTTGTATTAAATCTTCTAATGTGCTACCACCGCTATTCTTTATTAAGTCTTCCTTAATTTTAGCCTTACGATCTTCTACAATTTGTTTGGACAATTTTTCATCCACAACGGTAAATGCTTCACCCGCGTTTGGCACTTCGTTAAAGCCCAAAACTGTTACAGGCATTGATGGAGATGCTACTTTCACACTTTTTCCATTTTCGTCCATCATTGCTTTTACTTTACAAATGGTTGTGCCACACACAATGGTGTCGCCAACTTTTAATGAACCGTCCATAACAATCAATGATGCTATAGCACCCTTCCCTTTATCTAATCTAGATTCTAATATTGTGCCCATTGCATGAACATTAGGGTTAGCTTTAAGGTTTTGAACTTCGGCAACCAATAAAATTGTTTCTAGCAATTTATCTATGCCTTCACCGGTGTGAGCAGAAATCTTACAAATAATAGCGTCTCCGCCCCATTCTTCTGGTAGAACATTGTTTTCTGCAAGTTGTTGTAAAATTCTATCTGGATTAGCCTGTTGTTTATCCATTTTGTTTATTGCAACAATCATAGGAATGTTTGCAGATTTTATATGGTTAATTGCCTCTACAGTTTGTGGCATTATACCATCATCAGCGGCAACAATTAAAATTGCAATATCCGTAACAGATGCACCACGCGCACGCATGGCTGTAAAGGCTTCGTGCCCTGGAGTATCAATAAAGGTAATATATTTATCTTTTACATTTACTCTGTATGCACCAATAGCTTGAGTAATACCACCAGCTTCTGCAGATGTAACTTTAGTTTTACGAATATAATCAAGTAAACTGGTTTTACCATGGTCTACATGCCCCATCACTGTTACAATTGGCGGACGTGTAACAGCTTCAGCTTCAGAGTAAGATCTAATGTCTTTTTGAACATCTATTAGTTTTTCTTCGCTAGTTTTGTCTAATTTTTGTATTAACTCAATGCCCATATCAGACATAACAAGTTCCGCCGTGCCAAAGTCTATTGTGCTGTTGATTGTAACCATCATGCCTAAAATCATGAACTTTTTAATTATCTCGCTTACTGGTTTACCGCTTAATTCTGACAATAATTTTATTGTAATATTTTCGGTATTTATAGTAACTGGGCCAACAACTCTTTCAACTTTATTTACAACTTCTTCTTTCTTTTTAGTGCGAACTTTACGGCTAACTTCTCTGTCTTCAAATTCGTTTGCCTCAATAATACCACGCTTAATTAAATCGCGTTTGTTGTATGCGTGCTTTTCCTCATATCGGTTGTTATCTTTAGGCTTATTATTAAAATTGCGTGCTGGTGTTGCGGTAATTATTGGTTGAGCATAATTAATTGACGGACGTTTGTTGTTGTCTCTATTAAATTGAGGGCGATTGCCTGCTTGATTATTAAATGGACGCTGACCATTGTTTTGATAACGTTGTTGTCCGTTGTTGTTTTGATTATTGAATGGTTTATTAAATGGTCTGTTTTGGTTAAAGTTGCGTTGACCATTATTTTGATTGTAGTTATTATTTTGATTATATCTTTGACCATTATGATTGTAATTATTGTTTTGATTGTTGCGATTATATTGTTGATTCTGCTGTTGGTAAGGTTGCCTTCTATCTGTTTGATTATTATAATTTTGATTATTATAATTAGGCCTTTGTTTTGGTTTCTCTGCTTCTATAACAGGTGCAGGAGCAGGCTCTGGAGTTACAACCTTTTCTTCTACTTTTGGTTCTGGTTCTGGGGTTTTTGTTGATTGCAAAATAATGGCACTCTCTTTTTCTTTAAGTGTCCTTGTAAATGAGCTCATGTCAGTTTTTAAATTATAAAACTTTTCTGCAAGCGAAATAATCAACTTATCCTTAACCATTGATTGAAGTTGTTTAATTGCTCTATTAAATTCTTGATTTTTTGTTTCGTTAGCCAACAGTAATTATCTCCTTATTATTTATTATTGCTTTGCTTAAATTTTCATCAGTAAGTGCTACAATCTTTATTTTTTCTATGTTTGTTAATTTCTCTAATGGAATATTGGTTATTATGCATTCACACCCATTTTTCTCTGCCAAATTTTTTGCAAGGTTTTTTAAATTATCTGTTGCAGAGCAACACACTAAAATCAAATACAACTTTTCTTTAGTGTGTTTTAAATGAGTTTGACCAGTTAATAACTTATTTGCTTTTCTAGCAAAACCAACATAACTAACAATCTTGTTCATATTCTCCTAATTTATCATATATTAAACTGCTAACATTCATCTTAAAAGCACGGTTTAATAAATGTTTTTTTACTGTTAATTGTAGGCAGTTTTTATCTTTACATATATATGCTCCACGACCGCCAAGTTTGTATTTTAAATCTAACACAAATTCGTCGTTTAATTTTGCAATGCGTAACATCTCTTTTTGCTTTTTTATTTGCCTACAAGCCACACATTTTCTATCTAGCACAATCTCTCCTACTCGTCTATATCGGCAAAGAAATCGTCATCTAATATTATGTTTGCATTTGATGCATTAACAACATCGTTTTTCTCATGTGATTCTATACCCTTACTTGGTTTTACATCAATTTTGTAACCAGTAAGTTTAGCAGCTAATCTTACATTGTGTCCGCCACGGCCAATTGCAAGAGAAAGTTTGTTTTCTGGCACAAGAACATTTGCAACACCGGCTGCTGTGTCTACAGTAATTTCGCTAACTTCTGCTGGACTTAAAGCTGCAATAATGTAATCTGCTGGATTTTCATTATAATTAATTATATCAATTTTTTCTCCATGTAATTCATTAATTACAGAGTTTATTCTGCTTCCTCTATTACCAACACAAGCGCCTACAGCGTCAAGATTTGGAACTTTAGTAGAAACTGCAATTTTAGTGCGAAGCCCTGCTTCACGCACTATATTTACAATATTCACATCGCCGTTTTGTAATTCTGGAACTTCAATTTCTAATAACAAACGAACAAAGTTTGCATGTGTTCTGCTAACTTGAACAACAGAACCGCGGAAATCTTCTTTGATGTGGCGAACATAAACTTTAATTCTATCGCCTACTTTAAAGTTGTCGTTTGGTAAAAGGTCCCGTTTAGTTAATAAACCTTCAAGTGTAGTGCCACCAATTTCTAAGTAAACATTTTCTCCATCAATACGTTTAACATTGGTTACAACAAGTTTACCTTCTTTTTCTGCAATATCTTTGAATATAGATTGTCTTTCAATCTCTTTAATCTTTTGTGTTATAACTTGTTTTGCAGTTTGAACAGCTATACGGTTGAAGTCTTTGGTGCTTTCTTCTTCAGAAATAATATCACCAATTTTGTGAGAGGCTTTAAGTTTTTTAGCATCTTCTAAACTTATTTCTTTATCTTCATCTTCTACAGTTTCAACTACGGTGCGATAAGAATAAATTCTAATAGTGTTCTTTTCTGGATTTAATTTTACTTGTGCATTTTTTGCCATACCACTATTCTTTTTATATGCGGCAGTTAATGCTTGTTCTAATGCAGAAATAAAAACTTCTTCATTTATACCTTTTTCTGCTTCTAAATCTTTTAATGCTTCAAAAAAGTCTTTGTTAATCATATTAATTCTTCTCCTTAAAACTCTATATATGGTGTAATATACGCTACACTTGCGCGATTTATAGAAATATTGTTATCATCTTTGTTAAACACATATTCTTCATTATTATAACCAATCAAAGTTGCTATAAATTCTTTTAAATTGTCAACTTTATGATATAGTTTTACATTAACTTTATTATTGATGTATTTTTTTAATTGCCAATCGTGTTTAAGAGGTTTATCTAATCCGTAAGAAGACACATCTAACCTATAAGTTTCATCCCCTGTTGGATTTAAATCGTCCAAACATTCATCTACTGCCTTGCTTACAAATTCGCAATCTTCAATTGTTACACCAGTTTCTTTATCTATATAAATAACTAAGTGCATACCGTCTTGCATTTTTTTGTATTCAACTTCAACCAATTTTATATCCTTAAATCCTTCAAAAATTGGTTCTATTGCTTGAGTAACCATTTCTGCAACTTTCATAATTCTCCTTAAAATTAAGTTAGGAGTGGAAAAGCCCACTCCTATCGTCTTTATTATTATAACACATAATTAATTAAAAAACAATACTTTTACATCAATTTTATAAAAACTTTTGCGGTAGCTGTGGCGTCATTTACTGCTCTGTGCGCATTTTCTAGTATGACACCCAACCTTTCAACAATTGTATGTAATTTATAATTTCTTAAACCCGGCAATTTACTTCTTGCCATCTCCATTGTATCCATTTTAGGATTATCAAAATCGTAAGAGAATTTTTTTGCAACGTTATAAATAAAACCTAAGTCAAAGTTTACATTATGGCCTACTAATGTAGAACCGTAACAGTATTTATAAAAGTCAGGTAAAACATAGTTTATTGTTGGGGCATCTTTAACCATTGCATCTGTAATGCCTGTTAATTTTACAATTTCTGATGGGATATTTTTACTTGGTTTTACAAAAGTAGAAAACACACTTACAATCTTACCATTTTCTATTTTACAAGCACCAATTTCTATAATTTCATCTTTACTAGCTTCTAGACCAGTAGTTTCTAAGTCAAATACAACATAGTTCCCTTCAAAAGATTTTTCATCGTCATCAAACAAACCGCTTTGATGATAATCTACATAATCTTGTGGGAATACAGTATGATACTCTTCATTAACGCGTTTTGCTTTAGACTTTATTTCTTCTTTAGAATAATTACATCTGGCAATGGTATATGCTGTAAAACTTAACTTTCCATTAAATGTTTTAAATGAACCATGACAACAAACTTTCATGCCAACGTCTAATATGCCAAATTTATTTTCATCCGCTTGACGAGGGAAAAGAGAACAATACATTAATGCACCCTCACATCTTAATGCAAAACTAAAGAAAGCATGCTCTACTTCTGTTGTCTCTCCATTATGTTTATGTTGACGTTTATATGTTCGCTTTTGAAGGTTGCTTATTTCACCGCAAATAACTACATTTTCAACTGGAGATTTTATTTTAGAGAAATCGCTGGCTAACGAAAAATCGGTTTTGCCAATTATATCTTCTATATTTGTTAGTTTATAAACGGTTTTTTCTTCTGCCTCTTTTATACTTTGCATAAATTCCATATTGCTTTCAATTATATTAGATACAACTTCATCTCCATGTTTTTCAAACTTAACAGAAAAGTCTGCAAGGAAACTATCTTTAAACTTGTTTGCAATTAATTCTTCCCTATTGTTATCGGTAGCATATGCGTATGCTGTTGGGTTTAACTTTAGAGTTATTGTAACATTTAAACCGTTTATATCAACCGAAACATCATCGTATGTAAAGTTTTTAGAAAGTGCAGGATAATCATTTACAATTGTAGTATAAGCATGATTTGCCAATACTCGCTTGTCTAAAGGGCATGCTATAAAATTGAGGTCAAATTTAACAAAATCTCCTACTATTTCTTTAACCTTATTTAATATAACTTCTTTATTTTCCTGTTTAGGAGTAAATGCTTGTGGATTGTGCAAAAAATTAATTACACAAGTGTTTGTCTTTTCTGTGTAAACTGCATCTTTAAATTTTATGCCATCAAAAAGCCTATTTAAAATTTCTAACTGACTATTCACCTTGCTATTGTAACACAAAATGAAAATTTTGTCAAATTAAACTATATAAACTGCAACAAGTCTACTATTAAAACAAAGCCTAAAAGCACAATTAAGCCTATGTTATTAATTGCATTGGTTACTTTTGGGTTTATTGGTTTCCTTCTAATCATTTCAATTATCACAAAAACCATTTGACAACCATCTAAAGCAGGAATTGGTAAAAGGTTAAATACTGCTAAATTTATTGCTATAACAGGCATTAAAACAACCATATTAAGAATATTTGCACGTGTGTTTGTTGCCATCATTTTTACAGTTGTTACAGGACCTCCAAGCGAGGTTATACCAAGTTTACCTGTAATTAATTTTCCAAATATAATTATTATTTTCCATGCCCATTTAAAAGCAAACGGAACAGCTTGTGTTAAAGCTTCTGTAAATGTATATCTATGAACACCTACAACAAATTCATTAGAAGTTTCATCGTTGTATGTTGAATTTATAGTCCATCCATATTGATTATTTGCATCATTATAAACAATGTTAATTTGTGCAGTAATCTCTTGTTTTTTACCATTCCTTTTTATATTAAAATCAATTGGATGCAATTGCATTGTATAATCTTTATCTTTAATTTTAAAAGTTTCGTATTCCCTATCTAAATCCAAACGATATTCAGGGTTATCTTTAACTTTATTTGTTATTAATACATCAAAAGTAACATCATATACAAAATCAACATACTCACCATCAACACCAAGTAAAACATCTCCAGTTTGTAAAATGTTGTAATTAATACTTGTCTGTTCTATTGTCTTTACTTCAATTAAATCGTAACCACAGCTTACAAGAAGAATAAAAGAAAATATAATACCACTTAAAAAGTTAAAGAATGCACCAAAAAACAAAACAATCAATCTTTTCCAAGGTTTTTGATTGTTAAATGCTGCTGGATTTTTGTTGTCTTCATTTTCGCCCTCAAAAGCACAATAACCACCTAAAGGGAATGCTCTTAAACTAATTAATTCACCATTCTTACGCTTTTTTTGTAAAAGCTTTGGTCCAAAGCCTACACTAAATTCGTTTATTTTAAACTTAAGCATTTTACCCGCAGTATAATGCCCAAGTTCATGTATCAATACCATAAACAATAAAACAACAATGGCTAATACAATATAGCCTAAATATGACATAAAACTAGAAAATGATAGTAGCATATTCATGTAAACCTACAATAATTATATTTCAACCTATAATAATATTATTACCACAATCAACATAAAAACAACATTAAATGTCATTGCGTCTACTCTATCTAACATTCCGCCGTGGCTACCTAAAATGTTACTTGTATCTTTAATTTGAGCTTTACGTTTTAAAAAACTTTCAAACAAATCGCCAGCTTGTCCAACAATAGCTCCAATAATGCCAATTATTAAAAATCCCCACCAACTAACATTAAAATTGGTTAAAAGTGCACTAAAGCTAGTAACATTGTAAACTAAAGCATAAACCAACATTGCGCCAGCAACGCCGCCTATAAGTCCGCCCACAGCACCACTGATTGTTTTGTTAGGGCTAATTTTTGGTGCAAGTTTTGGCCCATGTAATAGCGAACCAACAATATATGCAAAAGTATCAGTTAAAAATGTTATTGCAATAATTAATAAAATGAAAACTACAGAAATGTTTTTAATATCAAAATAAACATCACAATGATTAATTATTAAGAAACAACAAAACATAAAAGCTGGATACAAACATGTGAGCAATGTATTAAAACTTATTTTTGCTTTTTGCTTAAAGGTGTTTTTAGATGTTATTAATTCGGTTAATAAAACAACAAGGAAATAAATTAACAAACAAACTATTTCGGTTAATACAACAAAATAAATCTTGTTAAACTTTAATGCAATTAATAGAACAACAAAATTAAAAATTGGGTAAATAAAAGCAAGTAATTTATTGGTTGGTTTGTTTATGCGCTCCATAATGTTACACATTTCAAACACACCTATCATTGCAACAGTTAACAAGCATACATCAACAATATATGTGCCTATTGTGTTGCCTATAGTTTTGGGCAAAAATTTGCAACCAATCATAGCTGCAACAACAAGCACTATAAATATACTAATAATGGTTTTTCTTAAAAACAAACTTGGTGATTTTTTCATAGATTATCCCTTTTCTTTACCAAAGCGCCTTTCACGCCCCATATAATCTTTTAGTGCTTTAACCATTTCTTTTTTACTAAAAGAGGGCCATAATGTTTTTGTAAAATAAAATTCGCTATAAACAGACTGCCAAGGCATAAAATTGCTTGTGCGTTGCTCACCCGAGGTGCGAATAATTAAATCTAGAGGCAAAAGGTCTGCTGAATATAAATGAGAAGTTAATGTAGCTTCATCTACAGGTTTGCCTATCTTTACAAGTTCATTAACTGCTTTTAAAATTTCCTGTCTTCCACCATAATTTACGCAAGTATTAATAGTTAAAGATGTTTTATGCTTTGTCATTTCAACAAGTTCTGCTGCCCTTTTACGTATGTCTTCAGGGAAACGCTCGTCAGACAAATCGCCGGAAAAAATAATTCTAACATCTCTAGATAGATATTCATTTTTAAATACATCTAAATATTTATCAAATAGTTTTATTATATATTTTACTTCTTTTTCAGATCTTTTCCAATTCTCTGTGCTAAAAGCATAAATAGAAATATTTTTTATGCCCAAGTCAGAAGCAAATTCTATATGCTTTTTTACATTCTCTAAACCAAAACTATGACCTGCTGTGCGTGGAAGCCCTCTTCTCAATGCCCAACGGCCATTGCCGTCAATAATATAAGCAACGTGTTTGGGCATGCGTGGATTATTTTTAAGTTTTTCTATGTTCATTTTACACTTCCATTATTTCGGCAATTTTTTTATCACAAGAAGAATCTGCCTTTGCGGTATAATTGTCTAATAACTTTTGAACATCTTTTTCTAAACCAGCCATATCATCTTCACTTATTTCTGAATTCTTTTTCATGTCTTTAAAAACATCAAGACAATCACGTCTTGCATTACGCATAACTATTTTAGTTTCTTCTAGCATTTTTTTTGCATCTTTACAACAATCTCTACGTCTTTCTTCTGTAAGCATGGGAAAAGAAACCCTAATAATTTTACCATCATCACTTAAAGAAACACCAATGTTAGCAGCTTCTATTCCAGAACGGATTGATTTTAAAGTAGATGCATCCCATGGGCTTACAACAAGCATTCTAGCGTCTTCTACAATAATATTACCTGTTTGTTTTAACGGTGTTAATGTTCCATAGTAGTCAACCTTAATATTTTCTATAACTTTAGGGTTTGCTCTGCCAACTCTTATTAACATTAATTCGTCAATAAAATGATTAAAATGTTTGTCTAATTTTTCTTCATATTCTGCAAGTGTTAATTCTACTAATTCGTTCATGTTTTCTCCTATAATATTCCACTAATAATTATATAATAAAAAATATTACACAAAATTGCAAGCAAATAAAATATATTTTTTAAAAAGCATAAAAAAAGTAGAGAGTTTCTCTACTTATAAATAAATATGAAATATTTTTTATATTGTTTAATTTATAAACTAGCAACCTACCGAACCATCAGAATTTAAGCCAATTTTATTATTTTTTAGATATTCATTTAGAATTTCTTTAAACTCAAATTCAAACATATCTATTTGATTTTTTGAAAATTTGCAAGGCATAGGAATACCCGCAACTCTGCCCAACTCTAAATTAACTAAAACATGATGATAATCTTTGGGCAAGCCTCTAACATATTCAAAACCAAGAGCTCTTAATTCTTCTATTAACGCTAAGCCTCTTTTATAACTTACGCACTGAATACAATATACTTGATATTCTTTGTCCTTTTTGCCAGCGCTATAATCTTCGTAAATCATATCTAAAATATCATAAGTTTTTTTCATAATTTTTCCTTTATTGTTTATAAATTGAAATAATAATTGTAAAACTTTTTAAAAAATGGTAAGCCCAAGCCTACCAGTTTTTATTATTTATTTTTTGTTTGTGCAGCAACTTCTGCAGCAAAATCTTCATTACGTTTTTCTAAACCTTCACCCATTTCCCAACGAATAAAACGTTTAACTTTAAAATTATTACCAATAATAGCTTTAACGGTTTTAGAATCGTCTTTAACAAATGGTTGGTTTAACAAGCAAACTTCTGCATAGTATTTGCCCATTTTACCAAGAACTATTTTTTCTAAAATTTCTTTTGGTTTGCTTGCATTTTTAGGGTCATTTTGCATTTGAACAAGTTGAATTTCTTTTTCTCTTGCAATAACATCTGCAGGAACTTCTGCTTCATTAACATATTCAGGTTTAGCAGCTGCAATTTGTAGAGCCACATCGTGTAAAAGGTTTTCGCCACCATTAAACTCGCTAGCGTCTACCATAACGCCAACTTTACCACCCATGTGAATATAGGTTTCTACTTTACCTGTTGTTTCATAAATCTCAAAACGACGGATAGCAATTTTTTCGCCTATCACTGCGGTTTGGTTTGCAACATATTCTGCAACAGTTTTACCTTCTAACATACAAGCATTTAAAGCTTCTACATCTTTTGGTTTATTTGTAGCAACAACTTTTGCAATAGCGTCTACAATATTATGGAATGGCTCGCCCTTAGAAACGAAGTCTGATTCACAGTTGATTTCTATTAAAACACCAACATTACCATTAATATAAGAACCAACAACACCTTCTGCAGCAATACGAGATTGTTTTTTAACGGCTTTTGCAGCACCGCTTTCGCGTAAAATTTCAATAGCCTTATCAACATTGCCATCTGCTTCTACCAAAGCTTTTTTGCAATCCATAAGACCTGCACCTGTCATACCTCTTAAGTTAGCAACATCTTTTGCTGTAATATTCATATTTCCCCCTTAATTTTGTTCTGGCGCTTTGTCCGCCTTAACTTCTTTAGCCTTTCTTGCTGGACGTTTTTTGTCTTCAACACGTTCTTCATCTTTTAAGATGTTTCCTGTAACCATTTCTTCCATTGAAATGTTTTCGTCTTTAGCGTTAATGTCGTGTAATGTAACGCCTTCTTTAGCTTCAATAATAGCATCTGTTAATGTAGATAAAATTAATTTTACAGAACCAATAGCATCGTCATTTGCTGGGATGCAAACTGTAACATCTTCTGGATTGCTGTTTGTGTCTACAATACCTACTGTTGGGATGCCTAAAATTTTAGCTTCTTTTACTGCAAGGTGTTCTGTGTGTGGGTCTACCAAAACGATTAAACCTGGCATAGCTGTCATATCTTTAATACCAAATAAGTTTGCAGCCAATTTGTCGCGTTCAGCTTTAAGTTTAATAACTTCTTTCTTAGGAAGTAAATCAAAATCTCCCATAGTTTCCATGTTATTAAGTTTTGTCATTCTCTCTATACTTCTACGAATTGTGGTGAAGTTAGTTAGAGTTCCGCCAAGCCAACGAGAATTGATATAGAACATACCAGCACGTTCTGCTTCTTGTTTAACAGCCTCTACAGCTTGTTTTTTAGTGCCTACAAAAAGCACATTAGCACCTGCAAGAACTTTTTCTTTGATGAACATATAAGCTTCATCAAGTTGTTTAGAAGTTGCTTCCAAGTTGATGATGTGGATGTCATTCCTGTCTGTGAAAATATACTTTTTCATTTTAGGGTTCCACTTACGAGTTTGGTGACCAAAATGGCAACCAGCCTCTAATAATTGTTTCATTGAAATAACTGACATAAATTAACCTCCTGTTTGTCTCTTCCCCAACCGTCATCTTATCAGGAAACTAAGTTTGCTTTAACACTTCTGTGTGTAAAACCAGTGTTTTATAACTAATTTTACAAAAAGCATATTAGAACAAGGCTGACAATCAAATTGGGTGCTATTTGCATTAAACTTTATTAGTTTAACAAAAAAGAAAATAATTGTCAATATAATTTAAAGCATTTTTATTTTTTGTTTTAAATTTATTTAGATTATTTTCTTAAGTATAATTAAACTCCTAATGATATTTGAGAAAGTATATCGTTAATATCAATTTCTGCAACAATTTTTTGATTAGCCAACTTTGGGCTATTTGTTGCATTCTTCACAATTTTCTTTAACATTAATAACTTGTAGTTTTCTTTAGATTTCATAATATAAAAATTATATTCATATTCCCCACCGCAGCCATTATTTATATTAAACATTGCTATAGGTGTAATTTTACTAAAATGGTCTATTAAGGCAATATTTTTTAAAAAGAAATAATATTCCTTATCAAGACTTTTTAAGGTTATACATACGCCTAAATCTGTAGAAACCCTATCATCTGTTTCTTCCACAAAATATAAATAGCATGCTTTCTTATCTAAAAATAACTCTTCACAATTATTTAGTTTTGTATGATGTTCTTGAGGTATATCATTTATTAAAGATGAAAAATCTAATAAAAGATTTTTATCTAAATTTAACATCTGTTCTAATATTGGTTTATACCTTTTGCCAAACATATCTGGCAAGTCTTCTTCTTTTACTGGTGTTGTAAGATTACAATAAGTATGTTTCATAAATGTTATTTATTTCCCTTATCGTCATCACTAATAAGTTTTATATATGCTTCTAAAACTTTATCAATAACATCTTGGTCTTCAACAACATCAAGGCTACCTTGTTCTGCATCTAAGCAATAAACCACACCTTCGCCTTCTTCTACATCAGGCACTTTTGTTACAGGTATTAGAATAACAAAAATTTCTTCATAATCGTCTAACTCTATTCTTGCAACTTGTTCAAACTCTATTGGTTTACCCTGTGTATTATATAAAACAACATTATCATAATCTGTGTCATCAAGCAGCTGCCTAATTGGGTCTTTTGCTTTAACTTTTTTGGGTTTTTTTATTTCATCTCTTAAATCTCTCATATTTATCTCCTATCTAAATAATCTTGCAATATTATTGATGCGGCTACAGCGTCTAATTTTTGCTTACGTTTACGCCAATCACGTTCTCTTTCTTTTAAAATTTCTTCTGCCATAACAGAAGATAATCTTTCATCTACAAACGTAATTTTAATATTAGTTTGATTTATAAGTTTATTCATAAACTCTCTTGTTTCTACAGCTATATCTTCTTCTTTACCAGACATTGTTAAAGGTAAACCACAAACAACTTCGTCTACTTTTTGACTAATTATTAAGTTTGCTAAATAGTTTAAATCTTCTTCCATTTGCTCACGATGATACACTGTATATGGAGAAGCTAAAAACTTTGTTTCATCACTTAAGGCTACGCCTATACGTTTTAGCCCAAAATCAATACCCATTGCCTTCATGGTTATATTATAGCAAATAAAAACAAAAAACGCAAATGTTTGCGTTTGTTATTTTATACTTCTAAAAAGTCCCTTAATTGGCGTGAATATTTAGATTGCCTTAAATCTCTTATTCTTTTGCTTAATATTCTAAGCACATCTTCTTTCTTTATGCCTTTTTCTTTTGCAATCTCTTTCATTTTCATTTGAGGGTAACCGTCTAAACCAAAAAACATTTTTATTATTTCTTGATGTTCCGGATTTGCAACTTTTTCTAACACTTTGTTTATAATAACCTTTAATTCTTCTCTAGTTGCAATTTTAAACAAATCTCCCCTAACATCTGCCAACCTTTCATCAAGACCTTCTAATTGAACAACCGTAATTTCTTTTTGATCTTTTTTTAATCTTCCAGACTTGTTTATTGTTGCTTGCTTATCAATTAAATCATCAGTTAATTTAACAATAAGATTTGGAGTGTTGTCTATATAAAATTGATTAAAGTAAGCATCCACATAACCCATAACAGAATTTCTAAAAGACATCTGATTATTAAACCAGTCGCCATTTTCTGCTTTAGATAAAAATTTTGTTATTATAGCCAAATGACAGCCACTTATATAGTCTTCAAAATTTTGGATTTTTAAATTACTATTTGCAAATTTTTCCACTGCATAATTTAAAAATTTTAGTAATTTAAAATATGTTTCTTCAACAATTTGTTTTGCCTTTTCTGTTCCTAATTGACCTACTAATCTTCTTGAAAAATCTCTATAGTCTTGCGCTGTAAAATCTTCCATATTAGGAAACATCTTTGTTAGAACATCATTGCATTTTTCTAATTTTGTTTTATTTTTTCTCTCGTTTATCATAATCACCCTTTACCTTAATTTAACTTTAACATGGAACTGGCAACTTGTCAATATGTAAATTAAAAAAACGGGCAAAATTCCCGTTTTTATTTTATTTATTTTTTTGTTTTTTGGCTTGAGTTTTTACTTCTTCTTTAATGTCTTCTACAATTTCTTTGCCCTTTTCTACACCTTTTTCTGCGATGTCGGCAACGGGTTTATTGCATTTACACATTACTGCACCAACAACAAAGCCAATACCCATACCAATTAGAAGTTCTTTCATAAATCCTCCTAACATAGTTTTTGCACATTTTGGCGATTTATGCCTAAAAATCCTTTTTATTTATGCCAAATTTTGGGTTTAATAAAACAAAAAAGGTGGCTTAACCACCTATTCTGCTTTTTTATTTTTTTCTTTCATTAATTTATTTTTATACTCTTGCAAAGTTGCAACTGCACAATCAATACAAAATCTAACATCTTCTACATCAACATTTAAAGATTTTGCAATAGATGTTGCATCAACTAAAATCATATTAGCTGGTTTGTTTACTATAGAACCTGCGACGGTATCGCAAATTGCTATAATATCTGGTTCTGCTTGAGCACGAAACTTGCAGTCTTTAATCAAGCCGTTTTCAATGCGCATAGAAAACTCTATATGAGCTGTTTTGTTTGGATTAAATAAGTCTTCTACTGCATCTGGTTTTTTTATTCTACCAGCATTAACAGGATTTGAAAATATGTCAAGAACTTCTTTACTAAACATTATTTAGCCTCCTTTTTCTTACGAGTTTTAGAACCATAAGTTGAAGAGAATTCACGTAACTCCTCTACTGCTTTTGCAATAATTGCAATAGCAACATCTAATTCTTCATAAGTATTGTTTTTACCTAGGCTGAAACGAACGGTGCTACGAGCTTCATCGTTGCTGTAACCCAAAGCGGTTATAACATGTGAAACCGACACACTGTTTGTTGTGCATGCACTGCCTGTTGAGACAGCAACACCCTTCATATCTAATTTAGTTAGAAGACTTACACCATCAACACCTACAAATTGAACAGATATGATGTGAGGTAATTTTTGTTTAACATTTGCATTAATAGTAATGTTTTCTACAACAGAAGTAAGTTTTGTAATAAAGTATTCGCTTAACAATTTTATTTTCTTTGTGTTTGTGCGCATATCTCTCATCGCAACTTCACAAGCTTTTGCAAAACCCACAACACCAGCAACATTAGTTGTGCCAGCACGTTTGCCACGTTCTTGATTACCACCATAAATAATAGGTTCTATTGCTATATTATTAGATAAATATAAAGCACCCATACCTTTTGGCCCATAAATTTTGTGGGCAGAAATTGTCATTGCATCAATACCTAAATCTTCAACATCTATGCTCATATTGCCGTATAATTGAACAGCATCTGTGTGGAATATTATATCCTTTTCATGTGCAGTTTGTGCAATGGCTTTAATATTTTGTATTGTGCCAATTTCATTATTAGCAGCCATTATTGAAATTAATATTGTGTTTGCTCTAATTGCATGTATTAAATCTGCAAAACGAATATAACCGTTAGAGTCTACGTCTAAATAAGTAACTCTATATCCATTCTTTTCTAAAAATTTGCATGCTTCTAACACTGAAGGATGTTCAATTTTACTGGTAATTATATGGTTACCGCGGTTACGATTAGCAAAAGCCAAACCGATTATTGCCCAAGTGTTTGCTTCGCTACCACTTGAAGTAAAGTAAATTTCGTTAGCTTTAGCATTGATTGATTCACTAATTGTGTCCCTTGCTGAGTCTACAAGATTTGAGATCGGAAGAGCACACGTCTGAACTCCAGTCACCATAATACATCTC
>CANDFN010000012.1 GCA_947384015.1 uncultured Clostridia bacterium
TGGATGCTGGTGTTCCAATCTCCGCTCCGGTTGCAGGTGTTGCAATGGGTCTTATGAAAGATAAAGATAGCAACAAGGTTGCAGTTTTAACAGATATTCAAGGCTTAGAAGATTTCTTTGGAGATATGGACTTTAAAGTTGCAGGAACAGAAAAAGGTATTACTGCAATTCAAATGGACATTAAAATTCATGGCATTGATAAGAAAATTCTTACCACAGCTTTGGAACAAGCTCGTCTTGGTAGATTAGAAATTTTAAAACTTATGAGCAAAACAATAAAAGCTCCAAGAAAAACATTATCTAAATATGCACCTAAAATTATTACATTTAAAATTGACCCAGAAAAAATTCGTGATGTAATTGGCTCAGGCGGTAAAGTTATTAACCAAATTATTGCACAAACTGGCGTTAAAATTGACATAGACGATGATGGTAGTGTGTTTGTAAGTTCTACAGATGCAGACAAATTGCAAGAAGCAAAAACTATCATTACAACAATTGCTACAGATTTTGAATTGAATTGCGAATACACTGGCACAGTTACAAGAACAACAGCCTTTGGTGCTTTTGTAGAAGTTGCTCCAGGTAAAGAAGCTATGATTCACATCTCTAAACTTGCAAAAGAACGTGTGGAAAAAGTTGAAGATGTTGTAAAAATTGGAGATAAAGTTTTAGTAAAAACTATTAAGATTGACGACCACGGCAGAGTAGATTTAAAATTAATTAAAAAATTATAAAAATAAAAACTCAACTTAAAAAGTTGAGTTTTTTAATAATTAAATAAAATGAATATTAAAATAAACTATTTATTAGATTTTTTATAAGATTTTTATTTAAAATAATTAATAAAAAATAATTTTATTAACATTAAAAATAAATAAACTAATTTATTAATTGGTAAAAATAAAAAATTTAAGTTTAATTAAAATAAAAAACTGCATTTTAATTGCAGTTTTAATTTACATATGTTCAAAAGTATATATTGCATTTTTTAATTTTTTAAGTGAAGTGTCGGTAATGGTTTCTGTTCCATTTGGGCAACGAGATACAACTTGCATTGCGGTGTTTGCTAAAGTTATTAAATTTTTGCTTTCTGTTTGCGCTATTGCCCAGTTCTTTTCAAACACATCCGCCATAGCATTACCTGCTCTAGATAAAAAGTTTACACGGCAATCATCCTTACAAGCTGCACTAAAGATGCGTTTTGTGCCAATGGCTTGCAATTCCTTATAACTTGCTGTAACTTCTTCTACAAGGCTTTTTAAAGCGTCTGCATTAGCTGCTAATGGGTTTAATTGATTATTTAACATTTCCAGTTGCTTAATAACTTCATTAAAGTTAGAAGAAATAAAGTTTAATTTATTTTTTAATTTATCATCAAAACGTTGATTAGATAAATTATCAACAACTTCTGCTAAAGTAGTAGAGTAGTTTTCTACACTTGTATTTAATTTATTAGTATTTAGGTTAGTGCCAGCAGAAGAACTTTGATTTTCCCTTAATGAAATAAATTGTTTAGATGCTTCATAAATAGCAAAAAGGTGTGCATAAAAATCCAACCCCACAGAATTATTTAATGTGGATAAAAAGGTGGTATTATAATATTTTCTATTATATTTAATATAATTTTTTTGCACAATTTCCCCTTAATAATATTATTATATCAATATTTTATTTTTTTTACAAATGTTTTATATATTTTATTTAATAAAAAATAAATATAAAAATAATTTTTAATAATTAAAAAATAAATTAAATATTAAAAATAAATTAAATATTAAAAATAAATTAAATAATTAATAAAAAATAAAAAAACGGCAATTTGCCGTTTTTATTAACCTCTTAAACCAAGTTTTTGTTTAATTGCACGTGCACGTTCAATATCAATTTTAGCAAGGTAATTTAAAAGTTTTTTGCGTGTTGATACCATTTTGTTAAGCCCGCGTGTAGAGTGAAGGTCTTGTTTATTGTTTTTTAAATGTTCGGTAAGGTTGTTAATACGTGCGCTAAGTAGGGCAATTTGCACTTCAATAGAGCCGGTATCTTTTTCGTCTTTACCATAGTTTTTAACAATGTCTGCCTTATTAATTTTCATAATTCTCTCCTTTTATATATTCGCCATAAACAAAAGTTGCCGTTGAGAGATGCGATCAACCTTTGCCTAGGTATGTCTTTATTTTAGCATGCTTGCTAATATTTGTCAATACTTTTTACACATAAAAACGCTAGCTTTACGCAAAATAGCAAAGTATGAAAAAGATTATTATAACTTTATGCATAAGTTTGTTTGTGCTGGTTTGCACAGCTTTTATGTTGCCAAATATAAAAAAGGTTAACGAGTTACCAGATGAAATGGTGGTAACTTTTGAGGATGTTGAGCAAGCAAATACAAACGAGGAGTATTCGCCGTTCATTAATTTAAGTTTGCCCAAAAATATAGATGTTGCAACAAATGGCGAGATTACGGATACGACGCTTACTTTTAAATTGTTTGGATTTATTCCAATAAAGCGTGTTAATGTTAGGTTGTTAACGGACACAGATGTTTATTTGGGTGGAGAAACTGTAGGTTTTAACCTTTTTAGCGAAGGAGTTATTTGTGTTGGTAGTAACAACGTAGTTGGTCGGGACGGGGTTCATCAACCCATAAAACAGAGTGGAATTGAAGAAGGCGATGCAATTTTAAAAATTGAAGGTATTGAAATAGATTCCATTCAAGATATAGATACAATAATAAATCTACCAACTTTTGCGGGGAAAGAACTTACCGTAACAATAAGAAGAAATAATGTGGAATTAGAAAAAAAGATTACACCGGTTTTTGATGTTTTAAGTCAAAAATATAAACTTGGTTTATGGGTAAGAAATAGTGCAAGCGGTGTTGGCACACTTACATATGTAAAGCAAAGCGACTTTAGGTTTGGTGCAGTTGGGCATCCATTGATTGATGAAAGTTACGGCGAGAATTTTTTGGTAGACACAGGCAAAATTTATAAATGTAGACTGTTAGGTATAAAGAAAGGAGAAAAAAATAATCCTGGTGAAATTCGCTCTACAATTAATCTTAGTGATGACTCTTTAGGTGTTGCAGATACCAATTGTGATTATGGTGTTTATGGGAATATATTAAATAAGGGTGTTCTAAATGCTAAAAAAACTGCAACATTAGGTGGCAGACTTTCGGTAAAACCTGGCAAGGCAAAAATTTTTTGCGCAGTAGACGGCGAGGGGGTTAAGGCTTATGATGTAAATATTGTAAAAGCCAATAAGCAAAATGTGGCTAGTGATAAAAGCATGATTATAAAGGTTACAGATAAGGAACTTTTGGCAAAAACAGGCGGTATTATACAGGGCATGAGTGGTAGCCCAATTGTGCAAAATGGCAAGTTGGTGGGGGCGGTAACTCATGTTATGGTGCAAGACCCAACCCGTGGTTATGGTGTGTATATAGACTGGATGATAGATAATTAAAACAAATTGATGATATTCCATAAAATATGAGTGTAAATAAATTGGCAGTTTGTGTAATAAGGATAATGAAAAAGAGCAGAATTTTGCTCTTTTTTATTTTATCTATTTAGTTGCTTTTTCTAGTAAGGTTAAAGTTTTATTATCGCAATTTAATTCATATTTTAAACCGAGAGGGAACACCCCAATAGGCTCGGCATGACCAACATTTACATTATATATAATTGGTAAATTTGTGTGTTTACCTTCTTCAATAATAACCTTTTTAAAGCATTGTTTATATTCTTCAATTTTATCGTCAATTGGGTATTTGCCTATTACAATCCCTTTTATTACATTAAATATGCCTTGCGCTTCTAGGTTACGCAAAATCCATTCAATAAGAACAAGAGGGATGTCCTCATCATCAGAATTCTCTAATAAAAGAATTTTACCCTTCCATTCCTCATAAGTAGGCCATAAAGGTGTGCCCATAAGATATACAAAGGTTTCTATACAACCTCCAAGAAGTTCACCTTTTACTTTGCCTTTACCACTAATAATTTCATAGCCACGTTTGTTAGGGTAAAATTTCCTTGCTGTGTGAATGTTTGCTTCTCCCCATCTAACGATGTCTTTTTTAAAGCTTTCTGTTTTGCTTGGTTTAATTTCTAAATTAGATTTTGGCTCAAACAATGTATTTATAATAGATTCTTTTGTGTAGTTGTTAATTTTAACATATTCGCTAAAATTGTTCATAACACTTGCTCCATAATAAGAAGCAAGTCCTGCTTTGTGCATCATAAAATGATTTACTGTTGTGTCTGAAAATCCAGTAAAAATTTTAGGGTTGTTTTTTATAACCTCAAAATCTATATAAGGTAACAATCTGATGGTATCGTCCCCGCCAATAGCGTTAAAAATTGCTTTAATAGATTTATCTTTAAAAGCTTCCATTAAATCACTTGCACGTGCCTCGGGGTGTTGATATAAGTATTCTACACCTTTTAAGGCATTAGGCATAACAACAACTTCCAAGCCAAAATCTTTTTCTAATCTTTCCTTGGCGATATTTAGTTTATGAATTGCCCAACTTTCACCAAGTAGTCCTCGGCTTAAACTTACTATGGCAACTCTGTCTCCTTTTTTTAGATGTTTTGGTTTTATCATAAATTCTCCTTTATGTTTAGGCGTTAGCTGAAACATATAATTACCTTTATATAAAGTATAACACAATTTATTTTATTTGCAAAATTAAAAAGAGTATGATATAATATTTATGCTAGCTTTTAATTTTAAGGATTATGCAAATTGAGATAGTGTTGTTGTAATTTTTAAGTTTGTTTATTTAAAGTTTGTTATAAATTATATAAGCAAAATATAATAACAACATATATGCGGGTGTAGTACATCGGTAGTATGCGAGCTTCCCAAGCTTGAGAGGTGGGTCCGACTCCCATCATCCGCTCCAATAAGTTAACACTTGTTTTATGGTTTATAGAAATTTATTATTTTATTTATAATAGGTAAACTAAAATATAAAAAGGAGTAAATTTAGCACATTGTATAATGTAGTTGTTTCTATTATGACATCTATTTTATGGGGATTGGCAGGAGGAACTTTATGATAATATTTAAAGGTGAGCTGTCGTAAAAGAACAAAAAATACATTTGGCGTAAAAATAAATTTGGAGTATTTTTTGCGGTAGTTTTTGTTGCAATACTGAGTATTATTCCAATAACTCTTTTAATGGTCTATATGCATTGGATTTTTTGTTTGGCATTTATTCCTTTGGTGTTACTGGTTGTTTTATCATTAATTCCATATAAAGATGATAAAAAATTTTTATTTCCTCTAAAAATATTGATTTATGACGGTCTTGTTATCAATGAGGGTAAAGACTTTAAATCTACTAGGAAAGTTTCTCACAGTTCAAAAATAATAGATTTTGAGGATTGTTATTATTTTCACTTTAGTTTTCCCCATAAAGATTGTAGATTTTTATGCCAAAAAGATTTAATAACAGAGGGAACTATAGAAGAATTTGAAAACCTTTTTAAAGATAAGATCATTAAGAAGTAACTATTCACATAAAACCACAAATTTAAGTGGTTTTTATTTTTTTATATTTGGCATTACAATGGCTTTTGTTTGACAAATTTTTTAAAATATTCTACATTAAAATTAGGTAGGAGATGTATTATGGATAAAAATTTAAACCCACTTTTTACACCTTGGAAAATTGGCAATGTAGAAATAAAAAATAGGATTGTTCTTTGCCCAATGGGAGGAACTTCGTTGTTTGGTTGGATGGAGCCTCATCACTTTGATAAAGACGCGGCAGATTTCTTTATGGACTTGGCAAAAAACAATGTGGGATTAATAATCCCAGGTATTGCTCCAATAAGAAATATGATGGGCGGTCAATGGCTGTATAAAGCAAAAGGAGCTTTTAAAAAGTTAAAGGCTTGGATGGAGGAATTTCACAAGACTGGTGCTAAATTGTTTATTCAGTTAACAGCGGGTTTTGGACGTTCATTTTCAATTCCAGACAAAATGGTTCCAATGCTAAAAAATAAATTTTTGGCAGGTTTGGTAAAACCAATTTTTGATATTCAGCGTTTATGCGCTTCGCCTAGTAAATTACCTTCTAGGTGGGCGGAAGGGGTAGAATGCCCAGAAATTAAGGTTAAACAAATTAAACAGATGGTAGAAGCATTTGCAAAAACTGCAAAGATGTGTAAAGAGGCTGGTGTGGATGGTGTTGAAATTCATGCTGTGCACGAGGGCTATTTATTAGACCAGTTTACAACAGAATACACAAACCACAGAACAGATGAGTATGGTGGAAATTTTGAAAATAGGTATCGTTTTGCAACAGATATAGTAAAAGCAATAAAAGGTGCGTGTGGGGAAGATTACCCAGTGTCTTTAAGATATTCTGTAGTAAGCAAAACCAAAGGCTTTTGTGAAGGTGCTTTGCCTGGAGAAAAATTTACAGAAGTGGGTAGAACCATGGAAGAAAGTGAAAAGGCTGCAAAGTATTTACAAGAGGCAGGCTATGATATGCTTGATGCTGACAATGGCACTTACGATGCTTGGTATTGGGCTCATCCGCCAATGTATATGCCTAAAAATTGCAATTTAGAAGATGTTGCTCATATAAGAAAGTTTATAGATATTCCGGTTGTATGTGCGGGGCGTATGGAGCCTAAGGCAGCTGCAAACGCAATTAAAAAAGGAAATATTGATGCCATGGGTGTAGCACGTCAATTTTTAGTGGACACTGAATGGGTTACAAAATTAATTGAAGATAGATGCGAAGATATTAAGCCTTGTATTGCTTGTCATAATGCTTGTCTTGCAATGTCTCATTATAAAGGGGTGGCAAACGCATGTTCTATGGCAGACAGTATACATATGTCGCGTTGTGCTTTAAACCCTCAAACTATGGACGGTGGTAAATATGATTATAAGCCTGCTAAAAAACAAAAAAATATTGCTATAATTGGTGGCGGTATTGGGGGCATGGAAGCGGCTATTGTATTAACAAA
Organism: uncultured Clostridia bacterium; assembly: GCA_947384015.1. Lineage (GTDB taxonomy): Bacteria > Bacillota > Clostridia > Christensenellales > UBA1242 > Onthoplasma. Next base: position 7,003 of record CANDFN010000012.1, read on the forward strand.
AAGAGGGCATAAAGTGACAATTTATGAAAAAACAGACAAATTAGGCGGTGTGTTTGTTGCGGCAGCAGCCCCTTCGTTTAAAGAGCAAGATAAGGCGCTTATTGCATGGTATCGCCGTCAAATGCAACTTTTAAATATAGCTATAAAATTTAATACAGAAATAACAGATATAAAAACACTTGATGCCGACGAAGTTATTGTTGCAACTGGCGCAACTGCAAAGAAACTGCGTTTGCCTGGTGTTGAAAAAGCAATAGAGGCGGTAGATTATTTAAACGGAAAAGAAGTTGGCGAAAATGTAGTAATAATTGGTGGCGGACTATCTGGTTGCGAAATTGCTTACGATTTATACAAAAAAGGCAAAAAGCCAGTTATTGTAGAAGCAAAAAACGATTTAATGATTTCTAACAGTTTATGCATGGCAAATTCTTCTTTCTTAAGAGATTTCTTTAAAACAAATAATGTGCCAGTTTATTTAGAAAGTTTTTGTAACGAAATAAAAGATGGTGCGGTAGTTGTTGCAGGTAAGGATGGCACTAAACAAGAGGTTAAAGCAGATAGTGTAATATTGTCCATTGGTTACAATCCGGCACCAGTTGCAAAAGCGGGTAAACATGTGCATGTAATTGGGGACGCGTATTCGGTTGGCAATTTACGCACGGTTATTTGGCGCGCTTGGGATGTTGCAACTAAATTATAGAATAATAGATGGAGAATTAAATGATTTTTAATAAAAAAGATTATTTTTCCGAATTGTGGTGGTGTGATGAGTATTATATTGCCGGCATAAACATTTTGGATGACGGAAACAGAACTTATATAAAAAAAGTAGATTACAATTTGTGTGCAAATGTAAATTACCGAAAAATACGCGGTGCAAAACTATATCTTATAAAAACTGATAAAACTAAGTTTAAAATTGCTATAGCAAGATTAAATGAAGAAACTATAGTTATTAGTTATTTGTCGTCAAGGCAATTCTTAAAATCACATAAAGATACAAATCTATGTTTATACACTTCTAAGAAGAATGCGGAATTGCTAAAGCAGTACATTTTAAATAAAATATCTAAAGAAAAAGAATCTAGTGTTTTATATTCAAAAGATTTTTGTTATAAAGCTGTTATAAAACAAAGAAAAGAAGATGTGGTTGTAGAACTATTTTGTTTAGAAATAAATCCGGATGCGGAAATAGATTTTCCTAAAAACATTAATGAACCATATTTGTATGATTGGTGTAGCGTAGAGACTTCATATTATGATACAAAAGCTCACGCTCTAAAAGAAACCAAGTTACGATTAAATATTAAATAAAAAGGAATGATATGTCAAATTTTAAAGAACAGGTATGGACAAAAGCTGAATATAAATTACGCGCAGAAGAACGAACTAGGTGCCGCTCTTTATGTTGGCAATATAATAGAATAGACCCCGCAGATATGAACGCTCGCAACAAAATGATAAAACAAATAATTCCAAAAATGGGCGCGGGTAATAAAATAAACCAACCGTTTATGTGTGATTATGGCACAAATATAGTTATGGGTGACGACAATTTTTTTAATAACAATGTAACAATTCTAGATGTTGCAGAAGTTAAAATTGGAAACAACTGCCAGTTTGCACCTAATGTTATAATGGCTTCTGTTTATCATCCTGTAAACCCAGAAGAAAGAAAAGCAGGCAAATACCTTGCTAAAAAAATAGTTATAGAAGACAATGTTTGGGTGTGTGCAAATGCAGTTATTGGTGCAGGTGTTACTATTGGTTCAAACTCTGTAGTAGCAGCAGGTGCAGTTGTTACAAAAGATGTGCCTGCAGGGGTGCTTGTTGCAGGTTGTCCAGCCGTTGTAAAAAAGAAATTGAAATAAGGAGAGTTTATGGCAAAAAACAAATCTAAATATCCAGAAAAGATATGGAGCAAGGTTGAATGGAAAAAGTGGTCGGAAGAGCGCACCTCTTGTAGGTCGTTGTGCTGGAAGTATAATCAAATAGACCCCGCAGATATGGATGCACGTAACAAAATGATTAAAAAGATAATTCCAAATATGGGTGAAGGAAACAAAATAAATCAACCATTTATGTGCGACTATGGTAGCCACATAAAGATGGGTAACGATAACTACTTTAATAATAATGTTGCAATTTTAGATGTTGACGAAGTTGTAATTGGAAACAACTGCCAGTTTGCGCCTAATGTTATAATTACCCCTGCTTATCATCCAACCGAAATTGGTCCGCGTTCAGAGCGTATTCAGCTTGGGCGTAAGGTTGTAATTGGAGATAATGTTTGGGTTTGTGCAAATGCAACAATAATAGAGGGCGTTACCATTGGCTCTAACTCTGTGGTGGCGGCTGGTGCAGTTGTTATAGAAGATGTGCCAGAAGGAGTGTTGGTTGCAGGTGTGCCTGCTAAGATTAAGAAAAAATTAAAATAGGGTTATAATAATAGACAAGATAAGGTTGGAAGAATGAAAAAGAATAAAATTATTACGGTTATAAGTTGTTTGCTGTTGATTGGCTCTTTAATAGGTAGTCTGTTTTTAGATGATGTTATTGGGTCAAGGGTATCAAATGTAGTAACAATAATAACTGCAATTATTGGTGCAGGCGCATTATTTGTTCAGTTTAAGAAAGATAAAGAAATAAATCAAGCAAGTTTTGTTTTGGAATTTTCTAAGCAGTTTTACGAAACATATAACTGTGGCGCACTAATGGGAATATTAGAAAAGTATAGATTAAATAAAGATACAAATATAAATTTTGATAAAAATTATGAAACGATTGTATACTATATGCAATGGGTTGAAACTCTTGCCTCTTTAGTAAAAAGTAGGGTTGTTTCTATTGCAAAAATTGATGATTTGCTTTCTTATAGATTTTTCCTTATCATGAATAACAAGGTTGTTCAAGAAAAAGAGATTGTTCCATGTAAAGAATTTTATAGAGGCTCATATTTGCTTTATGAGGAATGGAAAGAGTATAAAAAGAAAAACAATCTTCCTATTTTGCTTGAAGAAAATAGTTTGGAAAACACTGAGGGTTATAAAGAAGTTGTTGAACAAGATAAGCGAAAAAATAAATAAAAAATTTGGAGAAACTCCAAATTTTTAACCCCGATTAACTGATAACAAAATTATTATAAAAGATTAAAAAATATTTTGCAAATAAAATGAAAAGAAAATTTAAACTTTTCATTTTTTATTTGTTAAAATTTAAAAGTTGATGTTTAAAAATTTTGCTTAAAGTAATAATCAAAGCAGGAGATGCTATGAACCCATTAAAAACAAAAACAAATGATGTAAATGATTACTTTATGTCTTTTCAACAGTTGTATCCAAAAGCATACAACAAAAAGAAGGCTAGCCCTTACACAAAAACCAGAGTAATTTTAATGAACGGAACAGAATATGAGAGCGTATGGTTTTTGCATCAGTTTGCGCGCCATTGTGCAAATGATGAAATTAAACAAGCAATAGCCTTGGTGCGTAAACAAGAACAGCAACAGCAAAAGATGATTGCTTGCTTAAAGCCTTTAAATGAAAGCATTTTGGAAACAACCCTTGCATACGAACAACTTGCAATAGATTTAACTGCAACTCTTGCTCAAAACGATAACGACAAAAGCAATATAGAAGCGTTGAATTTTGCATTGCTGGAAGATTTTGACCATTTATATAGGTTTAGTAACTTGATGATGTTAGATGTGAAGAATGCAAGTCCAGATTTTTGTGTGGGCAAGTTTACTGAAATTATGCCAGCGCGCCCAACCATTGCACACCACAGATACCCAAAAGATGATGTTAAAAAGCCAATGAATGCGCAAAAGAGTAAGTTGTATAGCAAGTTGGTTGCAAACATCATAACAGCAGCAGAGCAACAGACTATGAACTATTATATGAATATATCTCAATGGTATAAAAACGATTTAGGTCGTAAACTTTATGCAGAGATAGGCATGGTAGAAGAACAGCATGTAACTCAATATGAAAGTTTAAAAGACCCAACCTGCACTTGGTTAGAGCAGTGGGTGTTGCATGAATATACTGAAGCATATTTGTATTATAGTGCTATGCAAGAAGAAAAGGATGATAACATTAAAAAGATATGGACACACTTTTTTGAAATAGAATGTGCACATTTAAAACTTGCTTGCAGTTTATTAGAAAAGCACGAGAACAAAAGTTATGTATCTGTGTTTGGAGATGGCGAGTTCCCTGTTCTTTTGAAACTTGGCACAAATAAAGAATATATTAGAGATGTAATTGCTAGAACAATTCTATTAACAGGAAACCGTCAAAGTTATATTGATGTTATGAAATTAAAAGAAAATGCAGACTTTTTTAACTATCAAAAACAAGCAATAGAGGATGAAAAAACATTGGCTAGCCATGAGGTTGTTGCAAAAGCAATTAAAAAGTTTGGGCAGGATTACAGGTATCAAGATAAACCACATCCAATTAAAGAACTACAAAGCCGTAAAAAAGACAATACAAAAATTGCAAGGAGCAAAACTTTATCTTAACCATAAAGGGCTATGGAAACTCCATGGCTTTTTTTTGGTTGACCAAAAGATAATAAAGTGATAAACTATGGAATATGAAAAAAGTTCAAAATATTTATGATAACGATAAATTCTTTAACGATTACAAAGCGATGAGAGATGCTAAAAGAAATGCTTTAGAAATAGAAAAAATAGAGGATTATCCTCTATTTTTTAAAAGCAATAATTTCTAACTATTGCAAAGGTCATATAAGCTAAATACATTAGCACAAATATAGCACCTTTCCATCGTGAAATCTTGTTTTTGCTAGTTATGCAAAGTATTGAGAAAATAATTGTGCAGGCTGTAAGGATTAATACATCTATTAACAATGCGGTTGAAATGCTTATTTGGGTTAATGTGCCAACAATACCTAAAATTAAGGCTATATTAATTACACTAGAGCCAATTATGTTGCAAAGTGCTAAATCATTTTCGCCTTTAACTGCAGCAATAATGCTTGTGGTAAGTTCTGGCAAACTTGTGCCTATTGCAACTATGGTTAAACCAACAAGGGCTTCACTCATACCCATCTTTAAAGCAAGGAATTGCGCGGTGGTTGAGACAAACTCTGCACCCAACACTATAGCAAATGGACCAATTAATAAGCATAATATTATTTGCCAAGTTTTTAAGATCTTTCCTTTATCTTCTTTTGGTTGTTCAATATAGTTTGCACCTTCGTTAAACATTATTTTTTGTTCTTTTTTAGCGTTGGCGATAAGCATAACGATATAAATAAGCAAAGTTGCTATTAAAACAATGCTTTCGGACCTTGTTATAATGTTTTCTCCTGCACGATTTATAACAATATCTGCGCAGAATAATAATAGAAGTAGGGTGATGCCAATTAGGAAAGGGAAATCTACTTTTTTGCTAGATTTAGAAATTGGCACAGGTTTTATTAAAATTACAATACCTAATATTAGTAGCATGTTCATCATATTAGAGCCAACAATGTTACCAACCGACATGTCTATGCTGTTTTTTACGGCACTTGCAACGCTTACAGAAAGTTCTGGCAAACTTGTTCCAAGAGCCACAATGGTTAAGCCAATAAATAGTGTGGGCACTTTAAGTTTTTTTGCAACTGAACTTGCACCATCCACAAAAAAGTCGGCACCTTTAATTAAAAGCACCATGCCTATTACTAAAAATAAGATGTTTAAAAATATTTGCATATTTTCTCCTAAGTTGATTTAAGTTTTATTACATTATTCGTTTGTCCTTGCCTGATAGGGTAATATTTATAGAAAGAGCTTTGTTTACAAGCCTACTAAATATACGTTCGTCGTAGCGGTCTAGCAAATCGTTTAAGGCTAGATTTGTGCTGATTAGGGTTGGTTTGCCGTGAATTTGACGTGTGTTTATTAAGTTATAAAGATATTCTTTAGTAACATTTTTCAACATTGGTTCACTGCCCAAATCGTCAATAACTAGAACGTCCGCATTTAATAGGTTAGAATAATCGTAGGCTTTTCCAATATGATAAAGCCTAGCAAGTTCGTTAAACTCAAAAGCAGTTTTAAAGCAGACGGAATAGCCTTTTTCTATTAAAGCGCTAGTAACACATTCTAACATAAAAGTTTTTCCAGTGCCGGGTGCGCCCATAAGGTTGATGTTGATTTTATTAATCTCTGGGTAGTTGTTGCACCACTTTGTAAGTAGGTCACAAACCTTTTTGTCATCATCCGTCATTACGTCTGTTTTACAATCTTTAAACTGTTTAAAACCTAAATTATTGTTTAGTAGGGCATTTTTTCTAACAGCCATTGCTTTTTTTATACAAGTGCAAAGCTTGCCGTCTACAATGCCAGTATCGTTACAAAGTTTGCATTCGTATTTTGGTGTTAGCGAATTTAGGTTTAAGTTTTTTTGTTTTAACAAACTGTTTAATTTATTTTGCAAAGAACTTAAATCATTCTGTAAAGTTTTTTTATCGTTTTCAAACTGAGCACGTAGAAGTTTAAGCTGAGCTGAAGAGTAGGTTACATAAACTTTGTGGAAATTTTCATCTTGGCAAAGTTCGGTAATAAATTCGTTGCATTCTTGTTCTGCCTTTAAACGTTTTTGTTGAAAGGAGGTTTTAACTTCGTTTAATAATTTAGAATTGTTCATATTAAACCTCCACTTCGTCTAAATTGCTTATTAAAGACGAAATTTGCTCTTTAGTGTAATTGTTGTGAATAAGTTTTGTAGGTTCTTCTTTTGGTAGGTTAGAAGATGTTATTTTTGCCTTGTCCAAAGTTTTAACGCCGCTTTCGTTCCAGTTAGAAAGAATTTTGTTTAGGTAACTTAAAGCATTGTTTCTGCCTGCACTTAAACTGGCAGCATACATAATAACATCATGGGTAAAGCCCCAGTTCTCTGTCCAAACAGCATAATAGTCACGGTCTGCTTTAATTACATTTCTATCTATACTTAAGGTTGTTAACACTTCTTTAATAACTGCGTCATGCGCAAGATTATCGCTAATATATTGGTTGTATGCTTTTGTGGTTACTATCCCAAGTTTGTGTAACTTATTTAATATACTGTTTAAACCCTCTAAAGTGCGTATAGAACTTTTAAAACAGTTATCTGCAACAAGTACTAAAGTGTCTGCATCATAGCCCATGTTGACCCATGGTAAAATGTAGGTGTCTATTTCTTTAGATAAATCTTCGTAATACAAACCAATTTGTTTGTTTACATTTATAGCAATAGAAATTAATTGTTCTTTGTTTTGTTCGTATCCCTCAATTTCTTTAATGCTCATTAATCTGTTTTCAAAATATCTAGTTAAAGCATTGTCTAAGGTTTGCATGTTGTTGCGCATTTTTTTGTTCTTTTGCATTTTTGCAACATAAATTATTGTTTGTAAATCGTAACCAAAACTGTTTTTCCATTTGTTTAAATAGGTTTTATCTTCTAAAGTAATTTTTCGTGTGCTACCCATAACTGATAAAAGTTGGGTTAGGCTGTCGTCTACTAAACCTAATTCTTCAATATGAGCTTCAACTTGGGCTAGGGTTAAAATGCCATTTCTAGCCCAATCTGTGGCAACGGCTAATGCGTAACTTGGTTGAGTGGAAAACCCTCGGTCTACACAATACTTAATAATTGTTATAAGTGCATTTTGCTCCATGTGTTTACCTTTAATAAGGTCGTAAAATCTTTCAAACTCGTTAGGCATTATGTGGCGCTTTCCAAATAATTCTTGTGCTTGAATGTTAAAATCGGTAAACTCATTTTCTTTAAACTTTTTAATAATAGTTCCAGCAGTATCTATTGGTAAGTATCTAACTTCGGTAGGGTCGGTAGTTAAAACTTGAACAAGCCCTAAACTTTCCCAATATTTAAAACAAGAAATAATATCGTCTTCAGTAACATTTAATAATTTGGCAAAATAGGTTATATTGTTTTCTTCATCTTCGTAAGAGTTGCACTTACTTAAACCTAATATGTAAACTTTAACACAAACGTCTGGTGCATATGGCAAATAACGAGTGATAAAAGTGTTATCTATCACTGTGGTTTTATTTTTACGCTGTCCTGGGCTAAATTTACAAAAACTCATATTTAGATATTAGCACAAAAAAAACATTTTGTCTAATAAAAGCATAATTTTGTTTTAGTAAATTTTTGGTATTTAAAGGTTTTTAATAAGCCTCTTGTTCTATAAAACATCAATAAATAATAAAATTTATTATGAAAAAAGTGCTACTTTCAATTTTGGTTGGCTTATTGGTTGTTACAGGTTTTTGTTTTTCTGGTTGTAAGAAAAAGAATAATCTAGACAAGATAAGCGCTAATTTAACAAACTATACACTAGATGTTGTGTTAGATGTGGACAATAAAACTGCAACAGCAAAGCAAGAGGTTGATTACATAAATTCTGGTGAGGTTGTGCTAAAGAATGTTTGTTTTCATCTTTACCCTCAGTTTTTTAAAGAGGGGGCAACTAACTATATTGTGCCTCCAACTAAAATGAATTCGGCATACCCTTATGGTTTAAGTTATGCTCAATTTAATATTCAACGCGTGGTGGTTGACGGGCAAGATTGTGCAATTAAATATTTGGGAGATTATGACAGCATTTTAGATGTGCCGTTAAACGACAGTCTGCTTCCAAATGCAAGGGTTAAAATAGAAATAGAGTTTAGTTTTACCTTGCCTAATTGCAGACATCGTTTTGGTTATGGAGATAACACAATTAACATTGCAAATTTCTACCCGATAGCTTGTGTGTATGATAAAGAAGGTTTTAATGTTGCACCATATCATTCTAATGGAGATCCTTTTTATTCTAGCATGGCAAATTATGAGGTTAACCTAAAACTAGATAAAAACTATGTTGTGGCAGGCAGTGGGAACTTGATTTCTAAAACGGAAGAGGGTAATTATTCAAACTATAAATATTCTGCAAAAGTTATAAGAGATTTTGCTTTGGTTGTAAGTAATAAGTTTAAGGTTATATCTGCAAAAGCTGGGGACGTTAATGTGGAGTATTATTACTTTGACGATAATTATGCCGACACTTCACTAAAGGCAGGTGTAGATGCAATAAACACTTTTTCTAAAAAGTTTGGAAACTATCCTTATAAAAACTTTGCACTTGTTAAAGCAGATTTTATTCAAGGCGGAATGGAATTTCCAAACCTTGTTATGATTAGTGCGGACATTACAAGTTTGGACGATTATTTATATGTAATTGTTCACGAAACCGCGCATCAATGGTGGTATGGAGTTGTTGGTAATGATGAATATTCCTACCCATGGCTGGACGAAGCTTTGGTTGAATATTGTAGTGTTTTGTTTTACGATTATAATAAGGATTATAATTTAACACATCAAAAAATGGTGGAAATAAACCGTGAAAATTACTCGTTATTTATAACAGTTTATGAGGATGTGTTAGGGGAAATTGACA
>CANDFN010000013.1 GCA_947384015.1 uncultured Clostridia bacterium
CGAGATGTATTATGGTGACTGGAGTTCAGACGTGTGCTCTTCCGATCTACTAAATCAAATTTATTATACCAAGAATAATCTTCTATTCTTGAACCATGATTTAACTTTATGTTAAATGTAATATATGTTTTGTTTATTTTTTCTGTTTTAACGCTAAAGAACTTGTCGTCTTTTATTGTTAAATAATTTAAAGGTAATTTTTCAAAACCTTCCACTATTTTTAGCTTATTGTAGAAGTTTTCCAATAACAACTTTTTAATTTTCTTTAAAGGTAATGGCGAAACTATTGTTGCTTCCATATTATTTGCAATAAACCATTTTTCAGCAAAAGTGCGCACATCTGTTGCCTTTATACTTTTAACAGTTTTTTCATCACCTAGGATACGTCCTTTTAAAAACTTTTCTTTGTAAATGTTGTAATAATTTTCGTAATCGTTCTTTTGGTCATATTTATCTTCATAGCGTTTAATTTCTTGCAATACAACCTTTCTTTCTTCGTCTAAAAGTTTTTCTGTTAACAAGGAATGATTTAGGCACTCTTCTAAATAATCTAAATACATTTTAATGTCTTTATTTAACACATTAGCTTTAAAAGAAATACTACGCCAAGAAGTTGCCGCGTTTTCATAACCAAATTTACTACATATATCATTAATCTCTTGCTTTGTGTGCATCTCTGTGCCTGTGAACATCATATGCTCTACCAAATGCGCAAGACCAGGGATTGGCTCTACCCTAGCCCCACATGGGAAATTTATGCTGATATAGGTTACATCAGTTACCCTATTTTTTGCATAATAAAGTTCACCACCATTAGGTAACTTTACTTGTTTTAAAATTCTTTTCTTTCTCATCTTTACCTTCTTTAATAATTTGCTATATAGAAAAAATATTATCACAACAAAATTTTTATGTCAAGAAAAATCGCATACTATGGGTATGCGATTTTATATTACTCACTGCGAAGAGCAAGCACTGGATCCTTTTTAGTTGCTATGCGTGAAGGCACTAAACCTGCTAAGAAAGTTAATCCAACACTTATTGCAATCAATATTAAACAAGGAAGCGGTTGAAGAACGGCAAGCGAACCAACCCCTGTAAAGCTTTTTAAGATTAAACTTACAAAGACTGATAAAATTCCAGCAATACCAACACCTACCAAACCTGATACTAAACCTATAATTACAGTTTCAGCAGTAAACACCCAGAAGATGTCTCTCTTTGACGCACCCACACTTCTTAACACACCAATCTCTTTTGTGCGTTCTATTACAGATGTGTAAGTAATAATGCTTATCATTATGCTAGAAACTAGAAGTGAAATTGCAGCAAAAGCAATTAATACATATGAGATTATGTTAACCAAATTTTTTAACATATTGGTTATTAATTGACTGCTATCTGAGTAAACAAGTTTAAATTCCGCAGTTTCATTATAACTTGCTATCATTGCTTCTATATCATCCTTTGCATCAAAACTTTTTGCATAGAACTGAACACCTAATGGAATATCACTTGCACCAAACACTTGTAGATAAATATCTATTATTTTTTCGTAAGGAAGAGTTATATTGAACTTCTTTAAAGCAACATCCATATTAACTGGAGAAGTGTAATTAAATAACTCTGCATACTCTGTAAAATAAGTATTTAATTCATTTATCTCTGCCTTATAAGATACAGGGAAATCTTGAGTTGCCTTTGTAGGGTTGAATTCTAATTCACCATCTGCGTTTTCTGCAAAATAAATGTTATAAATTTCTTGGACTACTTGCGACTTTTTACAGTTTTCTTTATATTCTTCGCTAAGTTCTTTTGTATACATTATACCGTCGCTAAAGATAGAACCTGCCGCATCTTCTTTTAATTGCAAAACGCAAGTTATGGTTAAATCCATACCCATATTTTCTTGCCCTGCAAGATTGTATAAGGCTACCGCATTACCATCTTTTTGATATTCACTAAAATATGCACTTGTTGGTTCTCCCATATCGGCTGGGAAACTAAAATTATTAAAGTTAACCCTTGGAGCAATAACTTTTTTAGTTCCGTCTGTTGTAATGTTATAATATGTATCATTATAAAGCAATCGGTATTGTTGACCAATTATATCTTCCATTTTCATTTCGGTTGCAGACAAATTTCCGTCACCTAAACCTAAACCAAATAAAGTATAGATTGATGTTTTACTACCATTTAAAACCAATGCTACTTCGTTTGCTTTTTCTGGATATTTAGCATTTTCACCCAGCATGTTATACATAGAAAGAACATAATCCTTGTCTAGACCTTTAAAGAAAGTTGAATTTACACTACCGTTTAAAGCGCTGGAAGATTGCTTACTATTTACAGGAACATATGCTGCGGTTGGAAGCATATCTGTGGCAAACTTTTCGTTATATCTAATTAAACGCATATCACTTGCATATACAACATTATAATCGTTAATTAAATCTCTTTTATCTTTATTAGAGTAATAGTCTTCCACATAATCTACAAATTCTGTGCCAAAGTAATTATATTTACCCAAATCCATTAACTGTGTTGTTGGGTCGTAAACCGAAACTTTATCATTATCAGTTTTACTATTACCACTCTCTCCAGAGTCTCCAGACATAGTGTCAATAACTTTGTTTGTATCTAATGCCATATACAATACAGAAACAGGGTAACTGCTTAAACTTTGACTTTGCATGTTATTTATGTAACCCGTCATGCCTGAACTTACAGCCAAAATTAAAGCAATGCCTATAATGCCAATACTTCCAGCAATAGACACCATTATGGTTCTACCCTTTTTAGAAAGCAAATTTTTTAAACTTAAAAACATTGCTGTAAAGAAAGACATTGAAGTTCTTTCTCTTTTTTTCTTCTTTATCTTTTTGCCTTTTTGTTCTAATTCTTCACGTGCTTTTTGTTCATCCTTTTCTTTTTCTTGTTTGCGATTTGCTGTATCTCTTTCACATTCCTCTTGAGAATAAGGCTTGCTGTCTTCAAGCAATTCGCCGTCTAGCAAGCGAATGATACGATTAGAATACTGTTCTGCCAACTCTGGATTGTGTGTAACCATAATCACAAGCCTATCTTTACTAACTTCTTTTAAAAGGTCCATAATTTGAACACTTGTTTTACTATCTAACGCACCCGTAGGTTCGTCTGCTAAAATAATTTCTGGGTTATTAACCAAAGCACGAGCAATTGCCACACGTTGCATTTGTCCGCCAGAAAGCTGGCTTGGTTTGGATTTTAATTTATCTCCAAGTCCAACGCGTTTTAAAACCTCTACTGCGCGAGCACGCCTATCGCTCTTTTTAGTTCCGCTTAATGTAAGCGCTAGTTCTACATTTTCTAGCACTGTTTGGTGTGGTATTAAATTATAGCTTTGAAAAACAAAACCAACACGATGGTTACGATAATTGTCCCAATCCTTGTCTTTGTAATTTTTGGTAGAAACTCCGTCTATGACAAGATCTCCACCATTATATCTATCTAACCCTCCAATGACGTTTAAAAGAGTTGTTTTCCCGCAACCACTTGGGCCAAGTATTGAAACAAATTCACTACGCCTAAAACGCATAGTTACACCCTTTAAAGCATCAACCTTTGTATCTTTTAATTCGTAGGTCTTTACAATACTTTTAATTTCCAGCATCTCTTACTCCTATCATAAATTTATGTGTTAATTTTTGTAGATTGTTTACTTCTTCTTGCGAAAAATCTTTTAATGCTTTGTCTACAATTTCTTTAATATGCTTTTTTAGTTCTCTTGCTACAGCTTCTCCTGTTTTTGAAAGTTTAAGCATATAACGTCTTTCACCTTCTCCAACCTTTTCTATATAACCTTTGCTAATTAAATCTTTAACTGCACGTGTTGTGTTTGCCTTGTCTACACCAATCGCTTCTGTAAGTGCAGCCATTGTCATTTGCTTATTTAAATATAAATAAGTTAAATAACGTGTGTGAAAACATGTTAAAGAAAATTGCGCAAGATATTTAGATTCTAACGCACGCGTCCTCTTCAATATTGATGTTATTGAATCAATAAACTCTAACTCAAGAAATTCTAAACTCATAGCATGATAATAACACATTTAAGTTGAGTTGTCAACCAAAAACATTAAGTTTTTATAGCTTTAATTGATACTTTATGTTGATAGCCACCACTTTTTCTTAATTAAATAAAAAAACAGCACACCAAAATGCGCTGATTTTTTATTACAAACTATTCTTTATATGATTTAATGCGTTTTTTTCTAACCTACTAACTTGAGCTTGGGATATGCCAACCGTATCGCTAACTTCTACTTGAGTTTTTCCTAAAAAATAGCGTAAGTTTAAAATTTCTCTTTCCCTATCTTCTAAAAGTTTTATAGCATCAAGCAAATCGGTGTGGTCAATCCATTTTTCTATTGAATGTTCGTTATCTGCAATATGCTCGTCTAAACGCAATTCTTCATTATTATCATTATAATAGGTTTCGTCTAGCGAAATTGGTGCAGTAACAGAATCTATTGCATCATAAACCTCACGTATTGTTAGGTTTAAATCGGTTGCAATTTCTTCTATAGCCACTTCATCATTCCTATCCTTTTGCAATCTTTCCTTGCTTTTTAACACCGAATATGCGGTATCTCGCAAACTTCTACTTACTCGCATTACTGAAGAATCCCTCAAAAATCGCTTAATTTCGCCAATTATCATTGGAACCGCATAAGTAGAGAACTGAACATTTATTGTAATATCAAAATTATCTACTGCTTTTAATAAGCCAACACAACCAACTTGAAAGATATCGTCCATATTTTCTTTACTTGTAACAAAACGTTGTGCTACAGATAATACTAAACGCATATTACAATATATAAAGTAATCTTTAGATACTTCATCACCAGCCTTAATTTTATTTAACAATTCGTTGCTTTGTGCGCGAGTTAGTTTTGGCAAACTGCTTGTATCAACCCCACAAATATAAACTCTTCTTGACATAATAACCTCAAAATTATTGTGCCGAAGATTTTTAAATTTATTCAAATAAAAGAAATTAGAAAAAATTCGCTAAAATTTTACAACTAAAAACAAAACTTCTAAAATTAAAATTTGTTTTAAATAATCCTTATATATATAATTTTAATATGAATATTTATATTGAAACTTTTTTGTTACAAAATTCCTTAATTAATTATTGTTTATTACGTTTGGTAGAATTAACAACTAAAAGCAAAACTAGTATATTTAGGCTTATAATTGCATCTATTTTAGGTTCTGTTTTTAGCGTAATTATTGCCATATTTTTAAACAACAATTTAATAATTAATATATTTAAAATAATTTGCGCTTTTATTATGATTAAGGTTGCATTTAGGGTTAAAATTAAAAGTTTTATTTATAATTTTATTTTACTATTCATTTACACATATGCTTTGGGCGGTGCTGTTATGGCTTTAACGGGTTCGGTTTACACAACTAATGCTGGAATTGTAATGAGCAGTAAAGTAAGCTTAGAAGTTATTTGTTTAACCTTAATTGCAGTAACTTATATATTTGAACTTGTAGCAAAACATATTAAGCAAAAGATTACATATGGTAGGCTTATCTACCAACTTACTCTATATTTAGGTAATAAACATATTAAAATAAACGGATTTTTAGATACTGGCAATATGCTAAAATATGACGGAGAATCTGTTGTGGTTATAGATTTTCCCTCTTACATAAAGCTGGTAGACACTAATTTAATTAATTATTCTTTGACAAACACACAATCTGTAAAAACCGGCACTGTTAACGGAATCCAAAATTTAAAAATAATAAAATTAGACAAAATAAAAATAAAAAATGGCAAAAAAACAAAAATAATTCCTAATCAATATGTTGCAATAACTAATAAAATAAAAGCAGATAATTATTCAGCTTTAATATCTCCTAATTTAATATAAATTAATTTTTAGAAGTATTAAAAACAAAAGAATTAAAATTTAAGAAATAATTAATAAATAAGGAGAAAAAGGAGAAATATGACACTATTTAAATTTATAAAAAAAATATTCAAAAATTTAATAAAATATTGCAAAAAAGCACGCAAAATTAATTTACTAGAAGCCGAAGATATTGTTCATTATATTTACACATCCGAAAGTCTACCTGCCCCACTAAAAATTGAGCGCGAAGTAGAATTAGTAAAAGCTTTTCAGGAAAACAACGACCTTAAAGCAAAAGCCGAATTAATAGAACATAATCTTCGCCTTGTTATGTATATTGCTAAGCGTTTTGAAAGTAAAAAGTTAGATATTCAAGACTTAGTTTCTGTAGGCTCTATTGGTTTAATTAAAGCAGTTGACAGTTATAAATTAGACAAGAATATAAAACTTGCAACTTATGCAAGTAGATGTATTGAAAACGAAATTTTAATGTTTTTACGCAAAGCCAACAAAAGCCTTAACGATTTAAGTTTAGACGACCCACTCTCTAATGAAGAAGATGGTAACAGTTTAACTCTTGGCGAAATTATACCCGATGAAGAGCCTGCATACAACGAAATTGAGTTAAAGGACGAAAAAATTTATTTGTTGCGCTCTATAAAAACATTAAACGAACGAGAGCAAACAATTATGTATATGCGTTATGGTTTAAATGGGTATGAAGAACAAACACAAAAAGAAGTTGCTGACAGCATGAACATAAGTCAAAGTTATATTTCGCGACTTGAAAAAAAAATATTACATAAGCTAAAAAATGAAATGAGCAGAAATATTGAGTTTTAAAAAAAGCCACAAATGTGGCTTTTTTTATTTTCTTAATTTACGAAGGAACGGAGGAAGGTCATCATCATCAAGGAAAGGCTTTTTACCTTGAATAGAAATGTCTTCAACCTTATCTTTAGGTTGTTCTGTTTGGGTTTGTTCTGGTTCTGGAATAATTTTATCCTCTTCCCTTGGCTGTTGTGCTGTAAAAGTTTTAAAATCTACACTATTGTCTTTAAAGTTAGGAACAACTTCATTCGGTCTTGTATTATGGTCAAAACCTGTTGCAATAACTGTAATTTCTGTTTCCCCACTGCTGTCATTATTAATGCGCGCACCAAATATTACATTACAATCTTTGTCCGCAACATCACGAACTAAGTCTACAGCTTCGTAAACTTCTGCCAAAGTTAAATCTCTACCACCAGTAACGTTAATTAATATACCTGTAGCACCTTCTATGCTTGTTTCTAATAATTGGCTTGTAACTGCTTGACGAACAGCTTCTATTGTTTTATTTGCGCCTCTGCCTTTACCAATACCCATGTGAGCAATACCCTTATCTCTCATAATAGTTGCCACATCGGCAAAGTCTAAGTTAATTAAACCGGTAACAGAAATTAAATCACTTACACCTTGAATTGCTTGACGTAAAACATCGTCAGCATAACGGAAAGCGTCCATAAATGGAACTTCCTTCTTTAAAATTGAATACAATTTTTCATTAGGAACAATAACCAAGCTGTCTACATACTTGCTCATTTCTCTAATACCCATTTCTGCATTAGCGGCACGGCGAGGACCTTCAAACTTAAATGGTTTTGTTACAACACCAATAGTTAATATGCCCATTTCACGTGCTAATTGTGCAATAACTGGTGCCGCACCCGTTCCTGTGCCACCACCCATACCTGTTGTAATAAATAACAAGTCTGTGCCTTCTAATAATTTTTTTAGTTCATCTCTGCTTTCTTCTGCTGCTTGACGTCCTGCTTCTGGATTAGCACCTGCTCCCAAACCTTTTGTAAGGTTAGCACCAATTTGCATGGTTTCATCTGCGTTAGACATCATGAGGTCTTGTTTATCTGTATTAACAGAAATAAACTTAGCACCCTGTATTCCAGCTGCTACCATACGATTAACGGCGTTGTTTCCGCCTCCGCCAACACCTATAACTTTAATATTACATACATTATTTGCGTAATTCATAATTACCTCCTATACCACAATTTTAGCAAGCGATGCCAAGCCCGTTTTTGATGTTTGATATTTTTCCTTTGAATTATCTAACGGAATTTTATACTCATATACGTCTAACCCAGTAACTTCCTTGATTACACCTTTAACACCTTTAAAGTTAGCCAAACCATCACCAGTTAAATATACATCAATATCTTTAAAAATATCGTCCACTTTAAGAATGTTGCCTATAATTTTTGCTATAATCTCTATTCTGCTACGGACAATTTGATTTGTCATATTTATTGGCGCTTTTATTAAGCTACCATGTGAACATACTTCATAGTTTTCGTTTTTAGTTGTTTCTATAGTAAGAATAACTTTACGTTTTATTAATTCTGCCTCTTTAAAACTCATACCCAAAACTTGCATTATGTCTGATGAGATATGCCCACCGCCTAACGAGAAGGAACTTAACAACGCCAAACCTTCACCTTTATAAACACATACACTAGTTGAGATATGCCCTACATCTACAACAGCAACGGGTTTTGTTGTTTCCACCTGCTTTGCACACATTAAAGCTTGCCCAAGTGGGGTGCTAATAAATTCAACATTTGTAACACCCATATTATTTAACAATGTTGTAAAAGTTGTAATAAAATTATTTTTTGCCAAAACAAAACTTGCATCCATTGTTAAATGTGAGGTGCGTTTACCTATTGGATTTAGAGTTTTTACATTATCATCCAAAACATATTGCATTGCACTATAGTTTATAACCGAATATTCTTCACTATCGCCAAAAGACTTATTAGTTTCAAACAAATCTAGCACATCTGTATTTGTTACTTTACGGACATTAACAAATTGCCTAGATATACGTTTACATGCAACCTTGCAAAATTCCGCAGGCACACCAACATAAATTGAGTGAATTGGTTTACGCATTTTTGCAAACATACCATCTACCAAACGGAAAAGCACATCCTCCAAATCTGTTGGAGATAAAAACTCACCATCCATATAGCCGTCATACAAAACATCTTCCTGTGCAACAATTTTAACCATACCAGCATAGGAAGAACATGCAAGTAAAACTATTTTTGATGAACCAATATCTAATATGTATTTTAGTTTGTTTTGCACCATGCCCCTCTTATTATTAATTTAATTATACTAACAATTAAACGGCATGTCAAACAATTTTACACACATTAACACTTTTTTTGTAATATTTTTTGACACACCACTATATATTGAGTCTATATTTCAAATAGCACCCCAAGTAAAGTTTAATTATAATATTATTTTTTTATAAGCGTTTGTTATATTGTTATATTTTTGTAAAAACCTCAACACGATCAACACAATATATTGTCAACTTACGCATATCCCGCACAATATATTACATACAACACCTTGATGCACCAATTATAAAACTACAACATCTAGAAAAAAGCCAGTAATTAGCAATTACTGACTTTAAACCATATTAGACTGAGCTTTTTTGCATTAATACAATCTTACCTTCTTGATATGTGCAAACTATAACATCATTATCTTCTGTTAATTTGCTTAGTGCAGAAAAACTTAAATTTACTTTTTCTAGCAAATCTTTATCAGGACGATATATTTGAATATATCTTACATTTTCTCCGTCTTTTATTTGCATTGTTACCCAGTATAAGTTTTTAGCTTGTTCTGTAAACCTATCGTCCACTACAACTTTAGATAAAGTTATTTTATTTATAACTTTTGAATAAGTATCTCTTTCTATAAATTTTGCACCAGTTTCGTTTGTAACTTTGAATTGACCATCTTCTTGTTTTATTGTTACCGCACTACAAACTGCGCTAAATATATTTGAGGAATAATTTTGAATGGTTGTTGTTGAAAGTTTATCATAATAAGGCCTACGTGTTATTACCGAATCATCACTTAAAACAAGTTTTGTATAATTTTCTTTAACTTCTTCATCATAGCCTATTCCTAATTTATCTAATATAACAAGTTCTTCATCCAAAACATAAAAGCCTATATTTGAATCAAACTCTGTATCTACTTGCATATAATACATTCCAACACGTTGACGAACTTTTATTTCTATCCCAATAGCACTAACCGTTCTTATTTGAACAACTTTTAAACTTGGGTATGTTTTTTCTATGTTATTTTTTGCCTTTTCTTTATTTACTGAGAAGATTGGAGTGCCTTTTTTTAAGCCTGCAGCCTTTAAAATCATATCATTTGTTAAGTTTATTTGTATTTTTTTACCATTATCATCGGTATCAACATTCCCCTTTTCGTTAATTTGATACATGTATAACGGATATTCCTCTGCAGATAATGGACTGATTTCTATTTTACGTAAACAAAAAACCACACCAAACAATATTATTAATAGTGTTACAATTCCTAATAAAACAGATAAAATAATTATACGTTTTTTGCTCATATTCTTCTTATGTTAGCACCTAAAGAACGTAAAACAAAATCTAACTGTTGGTAACCCCTATCTATAAAATGAACATTATTAACTTTTGTTGTGCCTTCTGCCACAAGAGACGCCAACACCAAAGCAGCTCCACCGCGTAAATCTTTAGCATATACTTCTGCACCAAATAATTTACCGCCAATAACCTCAACTTCGTTTTTGTTTACTTGATGTATATTAGCTCCCATTTTAATAAGCTCGGTTGTAGTTAGAAAGCGATTTTCAAACAAATTTTCTGTAATAATAGTTTTGCCACAACCCACACAACATGCAGTAAGCATCATAGATTGCAAATCTGTAGGAAAATCTGGATAATAACCCGTGCAAATGCTTGTTAGATTTTTTAGTTCTCCATTGCTAGTTATTTTAATTATATCACAGTTAATTTCAATTTTGCAACCTATTGAAAGCAATTTATTAATTAAATTTTTATTTTCTTCAGGATTGCTGTTTTTTATAACAACTTCACCACCACACATTGCAGTAGCCAACATCAATGTTCCTGCTACAATGCGATCTGCTGATGGTTTGTATTGTATGCCATTTAAAAAACTTACCCCACATATAGTTATTACACCAGTTCCAGCACCTTCAATTTTTGCCCCCATTTGGTTTAAAAAGTTACACAGTTCTACCACTTCCGGTTCTTTTGCCGCATTAATAATTGTTGTAATACCAGGAAGAAGGCATGCAAATTGAATAATATTTTCAGTAGCACCCACACTTGGCAACTTTAATTTTATTCTGCCAGCAACAGCATTTGTTGCATCAAACTTTAAATAATTGCCACTACGACCAACCCTTACTTTTAACCTTTTTAGCGCTTTAATATGTATGTCTATCGGTCTTGCGCCTATATTGCAGCCTCCAGGCATTGCTATTGTGCATTGTTTAAACCTTGCTAACATTGCACCCAAAAAGAATATTGAAGAACGCATTGTTTTAGCAAGTTTACAACCAATCTTTATGTTTCTTGCATTTATAGGATTCAACAACAAAGAATTGCCCTTTACCTTTGTTTTTATCTTTAATTTTTTTAATATCTTTAACATATTAAAAACATCTGTAATTTGAGGGAAGTTATTTATTACCACTTGCTGAGAGGTTAACAAACAGGCCGAAAGCAATGGTAGTGTTCCATTTTTGGAAGTTTGAACATCCACCTCGCCAAAAAGTTTATTACCACCAACTATTTTATATGAATCTTTTTTCATAATATATAATATGAAATTTTTTGTAGTTTAGATATGAAATTTTCTTTTTGTTTGTTTTATAGGAGCTGACAAATTCATTAAACCAACTTCTTTTAAATTTTGTTTTTCAACATTTAACACCACCCCAATAGCAGATATGAACACAAATAAAGAGGTGCTTCCAGCGCTAATAAACGGCAAAGGCAACCCTGTTGGAGGAATAGATCCTGTTACAACAGCAATATTTAAAATAACTTGAATGCTAATTATTGCACCAATTCCAAAGCACAAGAATGCTGAAAATTTATTATTACTGCGCATACCAACTTTAAATATTGTTACAATTAAAATAACATAAACAACCACCAACATTAAGCAACCCATAAAACCCAACTCTTCTGCTATTATTGAAAATATAAAATCACTTTCGCTAAAAGGTAGGAACAATTCAGCTTGTCTACTATTAAATAAACCAACTCCCCACACTCCACCGCTTCCAATTGCATATAAGGATTGTATTAATTGATAACCTTCATCCAACGGATTGTTCCAAGGGTTTAAAAATGCCACTATTCTGCTTAAACGATATGGTTCTATTAATATTAGCAACACAACCAAAGCAACCGCTGGCACTGCTAAAACACCAAAAATTTTTAACCTTAATCCACCTATAAATAGCATGAATATTAATGTAAAAGCCACACACATTGTAATTGACATATTAGGCTCTAACATAATAAGCACACAATAAACCGCACCCGCAGCTAAAGTTATTGCTATATGTTTTATTTTTGACAGTTTATCACCATCTGCTAAATACCCAGCCAAAAAGAATACCAAACAAAACTTAGCAATTTCACTTGGTTGAATTGTAAAACTTCCAAAGCCTATCCAACGCGTTGCGCCATAACTTGTCCTACCCAAACCTGGAACAAACACAAGCACTAAAAACACTATGCCAACGATGTAAAACATCCAGTAAAATTTTTTATAAATTTTATTATTAACCAAACTTGTAATTGACAAACCGATTAACCCTATTACAACGCCTATAACTTGTTTTTTTAAATAAAAAAACTGATTGTTATATTGCACTGTAGCCGCATATTTACTGGCGCTATAAACCATTACACAACCAAAGATTGCAATGGCAAGTGTTGTTATTATTAGAGTTAAAATATATTTATTTTTTTTGATGCTCATACTCTTGCACCTTTATATTAAAAGCCCTGCCTCGTTCTTTGTAATTTTTAAACTCGTCATAACTTGCGCTTGCTGGTGATAACACCACACTGTCGCCAGATTTCGCAATGCTTACCGCATAATCAAAAGCCTTAGACAAGTTTGAACAAGCCGTTATAGGAAAACTGTTGTTATTAGCTTCTATTAAAGAATCTGCAATTTCACCAAAGGCTACTAAACTTTTAACTTTGTGTGGAAGTTTTTTAA
This sequence comes from uncultured Clostridia bacterium, assembly GCA_947384015.1. Classification (GTDB taxonomy): domain Bacteria; phylum Bacillota; class Clostridia; order Christensenellales; family UBA1242; genus Onthoplasma. The sequence continues at coordinate 13,059 of CANDFN010000013.1, forward strand.
ATAACTCGGTATAATCAAGGCCTTTAAACGAACCACCAACAAGTAAAATAATCGCACCACGAACAGCTTCTACACATGCCAAACACGAGGCAATATTTGTAGATTTACTATCGTTTATAAAAGTAACGTTTTCAACTTTTCCAACAAACTGGCACCTGAACTCGTCAGGAGTAAAAGCCAACAATGTTTTTACAATATCAGAATCTGGAACTTTCATAATATTTGCAAAACATATTGCACACATTATGTTTTGTATATTGTGCTTACCCTTCATTTTTAATTTGTTTATGGCTATAAGTTGACGCTGGTGTAAATATATGTAACCGTTTTTTAAATAAACATCTGCGCTATGTGTTTGAGAATAAGTAATAGTCATAGCATTTTTATTGGGATGAATGTTTTTATCTAAATTTACAACTGCATAATCCGTTGATGATAAGTTAGAAAAAATGCTTCGTTTTAACTTGAAATATTCGTCATAAGTTTTATGGCGAACTAAATGGTCTGGCTCTACATTTAAAACGGTTGCTATATACGGATGAAACTCTTGTGCATGCTCTAACATAAAACTACTTACTTCTACAACTTTTATTGCATGTTTATTTTCCAACACTGCCCTAGAAAGCGGATAACCAATGTTTCCACAAGCAATAGCGTTATACTTTGTGTTTAAAATGGCTGTAATAAGTTCAACTGTAGTTGTTTTTCCATTTGTGCCAGTTACTGCCAAGATGTTTTTACAATAAAGAGACGCAAACTCAATTTCACTATATACTCTTATTTTTTCTTTGTCTATTATTTTTAATATTGGATTATCTTTGTCTATTGACGGAGACACTATAACAAAATCTAACCCTTTTACAGCATTCTCATCAAAATTCTGCACTAAAAAACAGTTGGTTAAATTTTTATTTTTATAAATCTCTTTATCATCATCATAAACATAAACGTTTGCTCCTAATTTATTTAACAATTTAACAGCCCATTCGCCTGAAACAGACAAGCCATAAACTAAAGCATTTTTATTTTTTACTTTCATTTTTCACCTATATAATAATACTAAAAATCTATCATTTTATTACAAAAGATAAAAAATCAAACTAATTAAACCTGCGCCAACCGTTGTTAATGAATAAATTAAAACAATCTTAGGCTCGCTTAAGCCTGATAACTGTAAATGGTGATGAAATGGTGCCATTTTAAATATTCTTTTCTTTTTTAATTTAAAAACAGCTACCTGTAAAATAACAGATACAGCACTAAAAACAAAGCAAATGCCTAGGATTGGTAAAAGCAAAATCTGCCCAGTTGTGCAGGCTATTGCACCTATATAGCCACCTAAACAAAGCGAGCCAACATCCCCCATAAATATACTAGCCTTGTTTGTGTTAAAAACTAAAAAGCCTGCTATTGCACCAATAAACAGCATAGATAAAATATTAACATTTTGCAACGTTGAAATTATTTGCCCAGTTTCTCCAGACATATATAAATTGTTGCATACTAAGGCGTTAACAACTGAAAACAAAATTAAATAAAACAAACTTACACTGCCAGCAAGTCCATCTAAACCATCGGTTAAATTAACACTATTTGTTGTTGCTAGCATAACAAAAACTACTATTGGAATAATCCAAAAACCAATATCTATATTCTTATTAGTAAACGGCAAAAAAAGATTTCCGCCATAGGTTAAATATATAAAAATTGCAAAAATTATTGCTATGCCTAATTGTCCAATAATTTTTTGATAAGCACGTAAACCCAAATTTTGCTTATGTTTTATTTTTATAAAATCGTCCATAAAACCAAGCACACCAAAAAACAAAGCCACAAGTAATGGAACGAACCAATTAACATCATAACGCAAAAATAAAAACACTAGTATAAGTGTAGTTATAATAAATACTACACCACCCATAGTTGTCGTTCCGTTTTTGTCTTTATGATTTTCCACATAACCCAAAACCGTTTGAGAAGCATGCAATTTTTTAAACGCCTTAATTATAATAGGCATTAAAACTAATGACACTACAAAACTGACCAACAAAGCTAAAATAATTTTTATCATACATTAACATTGTCCTTTGCGCTATATTTAAAGAAATTGTCTACCACATCATAATCGCTATATGGATATTTTACGCCATTAATTTCTTGATAAGTTTCTGCTCCTTTACCCAAAATTGCAATAAAATCTCCAGCGTCTGCTATAGATAAAGCATGTTCTATTGCCGTTTGTCTATCTGTAATTCTAATTATACTATCGGCTTTATTGTTGGCCAATATATCATCTATAATTAAATCTGGATTTTCATTCCTTGGATTATCGCTAGTAACAATTACGATATCACTTAATTTTGTTGCCACATCCCCCATTTCACTTCGCTTAGTTTTATCTCTATTACCTCCACAACCAAACACCGTTATCAATCTGTTTGGTTTGAGATTTTTAATTTCACTTAAAACATTCTTAATACCATCTGGAGTATGAGCATAATCCACACAAACATTATAATCTGTTGGCAATTTTAAAACGTTAAATCTGCCAGGAACGTATATTGTGCTATTTTTTAAAACTGTTATTAATTCTTTCAAATCAAAACCCAATTCACACAAAATAGCAAGCGCCAAACTTACGTTGGCAATATTATATTCCCCCAATAAATTGGTTGAAGCTTTTAATTGAATGTTTTTATACTCTATTTCAAACTTACTACCATTATTATTCTGTGCGGTAGATAAAATTTTAAATTCTCCATTAGAGCCAACAGTAAGCAGTTGCAAATCCGCTTTTTTTGCAATATCTCTGCCATTTTTTGTATC
>CANDFN010000014.1 GCA_947384015.1 uncultured Clostridia bacterium
TGATATAGAAGGTGGTGCAGAAACCGACTTTGCTTCTATTTTAAACAGCACTCCTTACTTTGGAATTAGCACAACAGCTTTAAACAATTTTGCAACCACTCTAAGCCAGTATATAGAAACAAACCAAGCTGTATTAGTAGAACCTAAAAATGAAGATGATACGCCAACCCTATCAGGTTTAGCCAGTGCAATAAATGGTTACTTTTCAACAATATCTACTGCCAGAACAGAAAAATATTTTATACAAGATTTTGCAGCGCAAGCTGGTAAATATGCACCAGGCTTATCAACATCACATAAATATAAAGCATTTATATATCTAACCAAAAAAGATATGAATGTTAGTTATTTAAGCTATATAGTAAACTCTAACATCTCTGGTGTAAACGCCTACTTAAATAGCCAAGAAATTGCATTAACAAATGCAGAAGAATTTATGGAAGGCTCTAACGCTTGGTTGATAGAAACTTCCAATACCAGCCTAAACATAAGGTCTACTGCTAGCGACATTGCAGAACATTACATTTCTGCAGATGAAGAATATTTAACAAAAGGTTTAAGTTTATATGAGGTAGCACAATTAAATAACAATTCTGCATACCTAACACAAAGTAGTGATAATCCGGACCTTTTAACCTACTTAACTTATGGTTTACACATTAAATTTGACACAACCTCTGCCTTTACTTTTAACGAATATGTAACCACAGTAGAATAAAAAGAAACTTGGCATTAGCCAAGTTTTTTTAACTGAAATTTATCATACTAAATTTAGATTATTTTTCTTTAATTTTTATTTTTATAGTTTTTATTTTTTTAATGTTGTTTTTTGGTTTTAAACCGTTTTATTATTTGCATTTTTTATTTCGTCCACAATTAAACTGTCTTTTCTTGCATGGATACGTTTATACCACAGCTTTATTTCTTTATATTGCTCTTCTGTAATATTAATGCGCATTACATAATAAGTGCCTTCCCAACCATAACAAAAACCCTTGCCTATTCTCACCTTTCTTGTAGAAGAAGAAAACTCAACATTGTTTTCTTTTATCTCTTCAACCTTTTTTAGCAACTCAGGTTCTTTCCCCGTCAATATACAATACTGATACAAAAACCAAAGCTTTTCTCCAATATTTCTTTTTAAATAAGAAGTTTTTAACGCTTCCCATTGTGTGTTGGTAAATTTGGCAAATTCTTTATCTATATACATACTTATCTCCAAGCATTGTTATATCATATAATAGCCAAATTGTCAATCTTAAAATTAAAAATGACCATAATCAAATATGTTTAACCATACAAACCAAGCAATAAAAACCTCAAAAACATAAATTTAAACAGCCTGACAATATTTATAAACACAACTATAATTCAACCAAAAACAAACCAAACTGTTTGACAATTATTTTTTTATTTACTAGAATTCTAATAAGGAGATTGATTTTATGGCAAATTTAACAAGTGAGGAATATTTTGATAAACTACAAACCCAGTTAGCAACTTATGAAAAAAAAGTTAGAGAAAATAGCGATAATTCGGCTGGATTAAATCTATTTTGTATAGAAGAAGAAAGGAAATACATCCCAGAAGCGTTTGAAACCGCGGTAAAGATATACAACAACCTTGATACTGATGAGGCTAAAAAAACTTTTGGTTCAAAGGTGGTTCTTTTGTTTGGAGAACTAGCAAGCGATAAGTCTAAAAGTTCACTTGCACATTATAATGACTGCAAAAATATCTTTGATGCAATAAGAGGAGCTTTACTTGCCAAAAAAGAAGGTAAAGATTTTAAAGAAATAGACAAATTGTTGGCCGACACTTATAAATATATGAAAATTCCTTTTGTAAAAATAGAAGGAAACGGCTTTATTCATTTAAGAAACAATGTTTTTGATGTGGTTTTACCTGAATTAAAAAAAGCAAAAGTAGACGGAACTGTTGTAGGCTGCTAATATAGACAAAAAATACACCAAATTTAAATTGGTGTATTTTTTATTATAACTAAAAACCAAACATTCTGTTTTATAACCTTTTCAAAAGCAGCAACCGACTATTAAAATTTACAACCAATTAAAAGGGAAAGGATGAAAGGGTAAGATGGTCCCCTTTCATAGAAGCGAGCAATCGCTTAAAAATAAAAAATTCACGCATGTGCGTGAATTTGAATAAAGAGAGCGTATTGCTCGCGTGGTTGCGGGGGTTGGATTTGAACCAACGACCTTCGGGTTATGAGCCCGACGAGCTGCCGTGCTGCTCCACCCCGCGACGTATTTTTATTATATCATAGTATACAGGTTTTGTCAACGTTTTTCCTAAAATTTAATAAAAAGAATGTCTATTTGTTGAATTTTTTGTAAAAATTATTAATCTCTAAAACTTTTATATTAATTTTTTCACCTTTTACCCCTTAAAGTGCTTTTAATGCTATTTTTATAAAGACATATGGAAAAACAAAAAATCCCAGCATTACACTGGAATTTTTTAATTGTTATTATATTATATGAGTAACGCTATCGCAACTTTCCATTGTATTTATAGACATCATCCTCTGTCCAAACATTCTTTTAGCTTGCACACCTTGTCAACACCCAACTAATCAACCAAATAAAAGGTGCATGTGGAAAGTTTACTACGTTTTAATTTTAATTCTCTGCCGCTTTGCATTTTATATTTAAAGCCATCTTCATACTTACAATTAGCACAGTCACTTTTACAAAACTCTTTTATTGGACAATGCCTTAATGTCATATACGGCATTTTTATGTTAGCGTTTAGTTCTGCATTTTCGGCAACTAAACACGGAAGGTTAAAAAATTCTGCAGTAAAGTTGTTGTATACATTAAGCCCGCCACCTACAATTTTAGGGTTTTTATATTTTAGTGCATATAAATTATTAGCAACAACACCCAACCTAGTATCTTTTAAAATTTCATCCAACATGTTTATATCCAGCCTAGTTGCAAAAGGTGGTAAATTTAAATATGGGGTTTTGCCAAAACTTAAACACGTCTCGGTAAATATACTAACATCTTTTTTATCATACACATCTGGTGAATATAACACAATTTTTTCGCTTGTATTTTGCAAGGCTTTTAAGTTGGTAATAATTTTAAAATTAGTTAAAGCACTTAATTTATAATCTGTTTTAACAGTAGTTTTTTGCAGATGTTTTTTTATTTCAAATGCTTTTTCCAGCTCTTCAAGCACCTTTCGCCTAAACTCATTAAGTTGAGATTTTGGCATAAACACCTGGTTAAGTTTTGCATTAAGTTTTATTTCAAACAATTTAGATTTATTAAAATTTTGTTGTAACTCATCAACTGTAATAGGATTTGTTTTTGCCTTGGTTAAAATATCCCCAAAAACAGTTATTTGTTTATTATTAATAAAAATTTCTGCTCTTATAGGCTTATCTATTTCACATATTAAACTAACATCAACTTTTCGTCTAACAATAAAATTTGTAAGTTTTTCTTCTTTTTCTGCGTCCACAATTATATGCACATCATCTCCAACCTTTATATTGGAAGTTGTTGTAAATATAACTTTCCCCTTTTCTGACCTAACATCGTGTGGAGCAACTGAACACACTTCTTGCCCTGACCTGAAAATCTTTAAAACTGATTTTGACGCTAATTTGTAATTGGTTTGCAATATTATTTCATTAAACTTTTTGCCCATGTTAACTTTTGTAATTTTACCAATTTCAATTCCGTTATGACCTTGAATTTTAGAAATTATATTTCCGTTACCATCAAAATAACCTGCAGTAAACTCACGGTTAAAAGCCAGCTTTAGTTCGGTTAAATCTTGATTTGTAATTCCATCTAAGGCTTGGCGGTAATATTTAGTTGCTGTAGCCACATAGTATGGGCGCCTTGCCCTACCTTCTATTTTTAAAGCACTTACCCCTGCCGAGACAAGTTCTGACAACCTATTTAACATACAAAAATCTTTGGCACTAAGCAAATAGCCAGACGCAATTTGTTTGTTTCCATTATAAAAAGTGTAAGGCAAACGGCATAATTGTTTGCATTTACCTCTATTACCACTTTCGCCTTCTAAATAAGAACTAATATAACAGTTGCCAGAAAAACTCACACACAAAGCGCCTTGAACAAAATATTCAATTTCTATATTAGTGTTTTGTCTTATCCTTTCAATTTCTTCTAGCGGGGTTTCCCTTGCTAGCACTACACGCTTTACACCAAGGCTTTCTAAAACTTTTACACCCTCTAAATTATGAACACCAAGCTGAGTGCTCGCATGAACTTCTATTTGAGGATAAATTTTATGTAATAAATTTATAAGGCCTATATCTTGCACAATAAAAGCATCTACGCCCAAATTATAAGCATCTACAATTAAGTTCAATGCTTGTTGCATTTCCTTATTTGTAAATAAAATATTAACAGTTAAATGAACTTTTACCCCATAAATATGTGCAAAAACAACAGCATCATTTAGTGTGGTTAAATTGAACCCTTCTATATTCCTAGCATTAAAATCTTTAACACCAAGATACACCTCATCCGCACCATTATATACTGCTTGTTTTAAACTCTCCATATCTCCCGCTGGGGCAAGCAATTTCATCTTCATATAAGAATTATAACACATTTTGCCCATTGCGTAAAGCATAAAAAACATTAATTTACACCAGCTTTATTTTATAACAATTATAATTGCAATATTTTTACAATAAAATACGAAAAATTTTATTAAAAGTTGATTAAAATTTTATTATTTTGTGCTATAATTGATACGAATTTAAGGAGAAACTATGAAAGAATTTAAAACCATTCCTATAACACTAGTTACTGGTTATTTGGGCAGTGGCAAAACCACGCTACTTAACCACATATTACAAAACACAAAGGGTTACAAAGTTGCCGTAATCGTAAACGACATTGGCGAGGTTAATATTGATGCAGACCTTATAGAAAAAGGTGGCATTGTTGGCAAACGTGATGAAAGCCTTGTTGCACTTCAAAACGGTTGTATTTGTTGCACACTTCGCAAAGACCTTATAGAGCAAATTCATGATATTGTAAAACAAAAGAAGTTTGACCATATTGTTATTGAAGCAAGTGGCATCTGTGAGCCTATTCCTATTGCACAAACAATAAATTTTTTAACCGAAAGTTTTAAACAAAAACACATGCCTATTTACTGCAAATTGGACGCTATTGTTTCGGTAGTTGATACACTTCGTATGGTGCAAGAGTTTAGCTGTGGCGACGAACTTGTAAAGAAAGATATTGGCGAAGAAGATATAGAAAACTTAGTTATTCAACAAATAGAATTCTGTGACGTTTTAATTATGAACAAGGTAAGCGAAGTTTCTAAAGACGAATTAAAGCGCGTTAAACGTATTATTAAAAATCTTCAACCTAAAGCAAAAATTATAGAAGCTGATTACAGCGAAGTTGATTTAAAAGACATTTTAGACACCAATCTATTTGATATGGAAAATGTTTTAACCTCCGCAGGCTGGTTCCAAGAACTTGAAAAAGACATTTATGACGAACATGATGAAGATGATGAGCATGAGCACCACCATGACCATGATGATGAGGACGAAGATGAACATGAACATCATCACGAACATGAACACGAACATGAACACCACGGACATCATCATCACCATCACGAGGGTGGCGAAACTGAAGAATATGGCATTGGCACATTTGTATACTTCCGTCGCAAACCTTTTGACCGCTTAAAGTTTGAGGATTGGACACAAACCGATTATGGCAAGCAAGTAATACGAACAAAAGGCTTGGTTTATTTTACTGACAACAATCGTATGAGTTATGTTTACGAACAAGCAGGAAAACAAAAAGTTTTAAGTGAAAACGGCGAATGGTATGCAACCCTACCAAGATACCAAATAGAGCAACTTCTTTTACAGGACGAAAAGTTCCGCCACGATTGGGATGAGGTTTATGGCGACCGCATGATAAAACTTGTGTTTATTGGTCAAAAAATAGACAAAAAACGTATAACTGAAGAATTAGATAAAATTTAAGGCACATTGTGCCTTTTTTATTTTTTTGCATACAAAACATATTAAAATCAACAACAATTAAAAAAATTGATTAAGAGCAACAATCATTAATAAAAACGTTGAAAATTTAACTTTTTGTGTTATAATTGAAATATGAAAATTATTGTTGGTTTAGGCAACCCTGACGGGAAATATAAAAACACATATCACAACGTTGGTTTTAGCGTTGTAGATTTATTTGCAAGTAAAAATAGGTTGAAATTTAACAAAAGTAAATGCCGTAGTGTGCTTGCTATTGGCGATGATTTTGTTTTAGCAAAACCTCAAACTTATATGAATTTAAGCGGAGATGCTGTTAGCGAACTAAAAAAATATTTTAAAGTTAGTAATAGCGACATCTTAATTGTGCTTGATGATATTGATATGCCCAAAGGCAAGGTTCGTTTCCGCATGCAAGGCAGTGCAGGCACACATAACGGCTTGCGTGATATTGTTGCCAAAGTTGGCGAGCCTACCCGCATTCGCGTAGGTGTTGGCAGAGATAAAAGTATGGATTTAGCCGATTATGTGCTTTCTGATATAGATTATTCTAGCAAACAACTACTTACCCCAGCATACGATAACGCTTGCGAACTTATTAGCAAATTTATTTTAGGTGAATTATGCCAAGATGTAACAATTTAAATGAAGTCATTGGCTCGTCCCCTGTTTTTTGCTCTGGTTTAGGAATTGGAGAACAAGGCTCTATTTTTAGCAATTTAAACAAAGCTATTATAATTTGCCCAGATGCAAACTATGCTCAAAACTTACAAGCACAACTAACCGCTTTAAATAAAACAAATTGTTGTGTTTTAAATTTTGATAAACCCTATACCCTATCAACCTTCTCTTCGCGTGAAAACGTAAAAGAAATTATTAACGCGCTTTTTTTAATTGCTACTAAAAACCCTATTATATTAACAACGCCTGCAATTATTAACACGCCTCTTCCAAACATCAATCAGTTTAAACAAAACATTTTAAACCTAAAAACCGGTAATGATTACGATATAAAAACAATAGAAAAACACCTTGCAAAAATTGGCTATAAAAAAACTGATAGCGTTACCGAGCAGGGCGAATTTTCTGTGCGTGGCGATATTGTAGACATTTTTAATGTAATAGACCAAAATCCTATACGACTAGATTTTTTTGATACAGAGCTTACAAGCATTTATTATTACTACTATCTTTCCTTTGAAAAAATAAAAAAAGAGGATGAAATAAACATTTCCCCTAACAAACTTTTATTTATAGAAGAAGAAAAAGAAAGCATATTAAAAAACTTAGATAACTATAAATTAGAAGATGATATTATATACGAATTAATTTCAAATATAGAAAATAATAATGAAATTCCACTAGAATTTATTAAGCCTTTTTACGAATTAGACGATATAACCTCTTTAAATTTGCCTATTGTAATATTAAATAAATTGCAAATAAATTCTATTTACAGTAAATTAATTGATAATATTAACATAAAAATTAACAGCAGCTTTAAAACTACAAATTTACAAAATTTATATAAAAATAGCATAAATTATAGCGATTTAGAGAGTTTTTTTGATACAATTATCAACAATTTAGTTTTTTTTGACAATTTAGACTTATTTAAAACAGACCTAGTAAAAGAACTAAAAACCACACCTGTTAAGATTGAATTTAACACAAAACAGTTTAATAGCTTTTTGTTAAACCTAAACAATTTTTATAAAGACATACAACCTTATTTAGATAAAAAGATATATTTATGTTTGTCTAGTGAAAGCACCTTAAATTCAGTTAAAACCATTTTTGAAAAAACCAAAGTTCCATACACAACAAACAAAAATGCCAAAGGCATAATTTTAACAACTTTAAACATTCCTTATAATATCTGCTTTTTAGATAGCGACACTTTTTATATTGGCTCTTCTAACTTTGCACATAAAAAAGAAGGTGTTAGCAAAAACAAAACCACAGTTAAATATTTGCCAAAAGCTGGGGAATATGTTGTGCATAGCACTCATGGTATTGGTAAGTGCGAAGGCGTAATAAGCATGAAAAGCGAAGGTGTTGAAAAAGAATTTTTTCTTTTAACCTACCGCGGGGGCAAGCTTTATGTGCCATGTGAAAATGCCGATTGCCTATCTCTTTATATGGCAGACGGTGAAGCTGTTGCATTAAACAAACTTGGTGGTAAAGAGTTTGCACTTCAAAAGCAAAAAGCAGCCAAAGCCATAGAAGACATGAGCAAAGAACTTATAGAACTCTATGCAAAACGCAAAGCTAGTAAGGGCTTTAAATATGGCGAGGACGATTACTTGTTTACCGAGTTTGAAGCAGCATTCCCTTACAGCGAAACAGCAGATCAACTTCAAGCCATTGCAGACATAAAAAAAGATATGACCAATGGCAAGGTTATGGACAGGCTTATTTGTGGAGATGTTGGCTTTGGAAAAACTGAGGTTGCAATGCGCGCACTGTTTAAAGCGGTTCAACATGGAAAACAGGTTGCGATGCTTGCCCCTACCACAATTTTAAGTTTACAGCACTACAACACAGTGATTAACAGAACAAAAGAATTTGGTGTTCGCGTAGCAATGCTTAATAGATTTAAATCTAACAAAGAGCAAAAAGAAATTATAGAAAAATTAAAGCAACATAAAGTTGATGTTGTATGTGGCACTCACCGGCTTGTTAGTGATGATGTTCAGTTTGATGATTTAGGCTTACTAATTTTAGATGAGGAACAACGCTTTGGTGTAAAAACTAAAGAAAAAATAAAAAATCTAAAACACAATGTAGATGTTTTAACACTTTCCGCCACCCCAATACCACGCACCTTAAGCATGAGTTTAATGAACATAAGAGATATCAGCATAATAAACACCCCACCTGTAAACCGCCTACCTGTAAAAACCTATGTTATTAGTTTTGATTTAAACGTTGTTGCCAATGCTGTTAATGAAGAATTAAAGCGCGGTGGTCAGGTTTTGGTTGTTTACAACAACATAGAAAAAATTTACGCTTTTAAAGAAACTTTAAGCCAAGCGGTTAACAACCCTAACGCTGTGTTTGATGTTGCCCATGGGCAGATGAGCGAACTGGCACTAGAGAAAGCAATAGAACGCTTATATAATAAACAAACAAATGTGTTTGTATCTACCACACTAATAGAAAATGGTATAGACCTACCACTTGCCAACACATTAATTGTTATTGAAAGTGACCGCTTAGGTTTAAGCCAGATGTATCAGTTGCGCGGACGTGTTGGCAGAAGTAAAGAACAAGCTTATGCCTACTTTACACACCCACGAGGCAAGGTGCTGACTGAAGATGCAAGCAATAGGCTTCAAGCCATTGCAGAAAACACAGAACTTGGCAGTGGCTTTAAAATTGCAATGAGAGATTTGCAAATACGCGGTGCAGGTGAACTTTTAGGAAAAGTTCAACACGGTCATATGATAAAAATCGGCTACGAAATGTATACCAAACTTTTAAACGATACCATAAAACGTTTACAAGGCGAAAAAGTTGAAATAGAACGCGATGTTAAAATTGACATTGCACTATCTTCTATTATTCCTCACAACTTTGTAGATGAAGAAAGCGTCCGTTTACAAATTATTGCAAAAATTTCTAACATCTCCACAAAAGATGACGCTAAAAAATTATTAAACGAATTAATTCTTCAATATGGCAAACTTCCAAAAGAAATTTATCAGCTAACAAACATTGCAATTATACGTGCGCTTGCAATTAAACAAAACGTAAAACAAATAACACTAAACAACCGAGTAATGCAAGTGGTGTTTTACGAAGATTGTGATTTAAACCAGCTTTTAAAACGGGTTGCAGTGTTTAATCGCTTTAAGTTTGTGCAATCTAAATACCCAACAATTGTTTTAGACACAACAAACAATTCTATAACTGGTGCACAAAATTATTTAACCGAGTTTTTACATTATAACGAAAAGTAAATAAAATGTTTAATATCATTTTATTTGGCAACATTTTATTAAACTAAAAGCAATATTTACACATCTTAAAATGCTTATATTTAGTTGATTTTTATTATAAAATGCTTATATTTAGTTGATTTTTATTATAAATTAAGTTATAATAGACAAAGATAATATTGAGGTTTAGCTTGAAAAAATTTTCTATACTAATAATGAGTTTTCTATTTGTAATAGCTTGCACACTATCTGGCTGTGCGGGTTTTTCAATTAACAGAGTAAAATATTATAACGAGGTAATTGCAACGGTTGGCACAACCTCTATAACTCGTCACGATTTGCTTACTGCATACAACAATTATGGCCGTTCTTACTATGTTAGCCAACAAGGCATGGAAGAAGACGAAGCCATTGCTGCCACATTAGATTTGTTAATAGACCGTGAAGCTCTATATTTATACGCAAAGCAAGATGCAAACAAAACTTATAACCCTACCGAATATCAGGTTAACAGTTCTATTGAAAGCGTTTTTAATAGTTTAGACGAGCAAATGTCAAACTACTTAACCACAGCAGAAACAATTTATAATGTTAAAGCAAACTCAACATCTGGCGACAATTCCACTAACGAAGAAACCGCATACATTTATTCTACTTACAACAAACGTGCAAAATTAGTAATTGATGAAGAAAAATCTACAGAAGATAATACTGTATACAAAATTGAATATATTGCAGAAGATGAACCAACAACTACTAACGACCCTATTATAGACAACAAAGCATTGCTAACAACCTATGCGGACAATGCTGATAATTACTCGCAATTAATAACTGCAATAAAAAACAAATATTTACAATTATTTAAAAGCAATGTAAACAGCAAATATCCAGCCAACAAAGCAACAGACATCTATAATCATGCAATATCTTCTTTAACTAACGATTTATTAAATTACGAATATTATTTAAGAGATACAAACGGCAAAACTTACAGCAAAAACTTTGATGATATGTTATACAGATACTTTAGCCGTGCTTTTGATGGAGTTGTTCAATCTCAGTATTTAACAAACATTCAAACTCACTTTTTAAAGAATCAAACTTTAAGCACACAGGCTTTAATTAATGCTTATAATAGTCAGGTAATATACGATAGCATTGTATATGGTAGCGACATTGATAGTTACAAATCTACTCTAACAGGCATTAGCACAAATGGTGACACAATTCTTTATCACCCAGAATTAGAAGACGGCACAGAATTTGGCTATTTCATTCATATGTTAATTCAATTTAGCGATGATGAAAAATCTGCCATTGACGCTTTAGACATAAAGAACATGTCTGACGATGACGAGCACGCACAAGAAAAGAAAGATGCTTATGAAGATATATTAAACAACTTAAAAGTTGCACCAAGAAATTTAACCACAGGCTTAACTTCTGGTAAAGACGAAGACAAACTTTCCATTAATCAAATTATGGAAGAATATCAAGCAATTTTGTCAATTAAAGATTATAACAGTAGATTGGCAGTCTTTGTTCAATTTATGTATAAATATTCTGCAGATCCTGGTTTGCTTTCTGGGGGAATGCCTTACGTGGTTGGCACAAATGGTAACACCCAAATGGTAGAAGAATTTACTGCAGAAGCTGTTGCATTAATGCAAGGTAAAAAAGATAATACCGATTATGGTAATCGCACAACCAGTGGACTTAAAGGTAACATGACTGTTTGGAGCGATGACATGAAATATAGCGACCTTTGCATATCTGAACATGGAATTCATTTAATTATGTATGTAGAAGACGTTGCTGCTTACGATATTAAATCTCAAGTTGCAGACATCACAACATTACAAAAAGAAGTTAATCCACTAACCCATAAAACTTACTTTGATTTAATGTTTGATAAAGTTTACCCAGCAAAAGATGGTTCTAACTACACTTCTAACAACGGTTATACGTCTTATGAAGATAGATTGGCTGTTGAAAGCAAACAAAAAAATCCTGTTGTTAAATATACAACAAAAATAAAAAACACTCATGCTTCAATATAGAAACTTCCCTTGTGGAAGTTTTTTTGTTGTTTTATTTAATCTTTTAAGTAAAAACATATATTTTTAATATAATAATTGTAGCCTGAGTTTGTCATTACTTTAATAAAACTTAAAACACTACACCAATCACATAGATATTTTTAGTTGATAATAATGTAATTTCTATTCAAATAATAATATAAATATTTTAACTTTGTTTAAAATATTTTTTTTTGCCAATTATTTAATTATGAAAAAATTATTTGCAATAATGGCAGTTTTTGCTGTTTTAATAGGGTGTTATTCTCATAAAGATAAATTTACATTGCAAGATTATTTTGCAGGAACTTACTATTGCTATAGTCAAACAGCAAACAATAATGCTAGCGTAGATTTAGGTTTTTGCTTTTTAAATTATGAGGAAAGTTCTAACCCTATTGGCGAAAGTATGGTAATAGAAAATTATGAACCTATTTCTGCAATAGAAAAACTAAATGCAAACATATTAAAAACAGAACATTTAGACAATGGTGCAACTGTTATTTATGCTTAT
Organism: uncultured Clostridia bacterium; assembly: GCA_947384015.1. Classification (GTDB taxonomy): domain Bacteria; phylum Bacillota; class Clostridia; order Christensenellales; family UBA1242; genus Onthoplasma. The sequence goes on from CANDFN010000014.1 coordinate 12,589, forward strand.
TCTAATAAAATTGGCACTAGCGTAGACCTTAATGATAAAAAAGTAAACTTGCAACTTGCTTGCTATGAAGACTATTGTATTATTGGCTGGCCTTTAATATTAGGAAGTTTTTAAAAAATATTTATTACGCTTTATACAAAAAATACAATAAATCTATTTTGTTAAAGAATCTAATAAAAAAGTTTTAAACCCGTGTATAAATGTGCAAATGTTGGCAACCATTTTGCTAGGAGGACTAAATGGAAAATAAAAATTCAAATCAAAAGAAAAGAGTTACTTTAAATTACATCTATGCAACCTTAATAGGGCTATTGGTTATTGCTTGCGCTGTTACAATCTCTTTTGTAACAAGCCAAAATATTAGAACCGACGGCGATGTTGGTATGGGCGACGGCGTTGTAGTAGCTAACAACACCTATGTTGTGCCTTTAGCAAATGCAACAATTGTTAAAGACTATTCCAGCAAAGAACTTCAATATAATTCTACCCTAAAACAATGGCAAATCCATAAAGCAGTAGATTTAGTAAGCGAAAGTTCTAAGGATGTTTTAGCTTTAACAGACGGCAAAGTTTCAAATATCTATACCAATTATTTAGAAGGAACTGTTGTAGAAATTACACATAGTAACGGTTTGGTAAGTATTTACAAATCCCTTGCTAAGGATGTAAAAGTTGAGGTTGGCACACAAGTATCAGCAGGTCAAGTTATTGGCACTGTAAGCGAAAGTATGGCAGAAGAATTGAACAGCGGCGCTCACCTTCATTTTGAAGTTAAACTAAATGGTGTTTTAGTTGACCCTAATGGTTATATTAGCTTAACAAACAAATAAACGCAACAAAAGTTGCGTTTTTTTATAAATCAAATAAATTATAAAGATATAAGTAAGATAATAAGCCATCTTCTTTTTTAGCGTAGTTTTTAACACAGTTTATTACCTCTTCAACTTCTTGCTTAGTATAGGAAGCAATATTTTGCAAAATTTTTTCTCTTGTTTTATCGCATGTCACCATTAAACAATGTGCATTTAGTCCAACAATATTAACAACCAGACCACCGTTTGCCATAGCATAAAAACGATTTACAATATCATAATTGTCACCTGCCAATTTATACACATCTACTAGCGATAGACTATTGCTTTTAACCGCCCTTATAAAACAGCATAAAGCGCAAACTAAAATATAATCCAACAGTGGCAAATAATCATAAGACAAATTGCAATGTTTTATAATTTCGGTATCGTAAAATTTAAAATCGTTTGGCAGTGAGGTTAGCATATTTATTAAACTCTTTTGCGTAACGCTAAAATCTTGAAAATCAAATTGCACCGAACTACCCTGCATAAATATTAATTGATTTATGTAATTATAAAATTGATTAAAATAAACACTTGGTAAAACTTTGGCATCGGCAACGCCCTGCTTAACAAATAAATAATTTGGCTGACTAGCAATTAAGCATTCTTTATTTAAAAAATAAGGTAGCATTGCATTATCAGTTGGCATAAAAACACTAACAAATTCTTCTAATTGCAAATCTGCTTTTAAAAAGCTATCTGTTGAGCATAAAAATATTAATAATTTGTAGCCGTCATAAATGGTTGTTAAATCATCCTGAATGTGGCATTTATTAAACACACAAAATTCTCGTATCTTAAAATATATATCATCAATTACGGTGTTTGATATGGTATTATCGTAAACAATCATAACTTTTTGATATTTTGCATGGCTTTCTATTATATTTAAAAGACATCTATAATCTAAAAACTCGTTAACTTCCATATGTCCATTTTAACACATGTAAACTTGCCAAAATCATCTAAAATTATTTAAATTTAAAAATTTATGACTAAATTTGTAACAAATCAAAATTTGCTTTACAAGACTAAAAAAAACTGATATAATTAGACATAGGAGGCTGAAATGGACGAGAAAATTATTGCTTTAATTGCAGAAAAATTAAACACTAAAAAAGAAAAAATTGACCTTAAAACCCGCCTAGTTGAAGATTTGGGCGCAGATAGCCTTGATGTTGTTGAATTAATTATGGCTTTTGAAGATGAATTTGGTATTAGTTTACCAGACGAAGATGTTCCAAAATTAAAAACAGTTGGCGATATTATAAATTACATCAAAAAACTTAACAAAAAATAAAAACCCACCACCTCGGTGGTTTTTTTATTAACATTCTATTTTTGTTGCTCTGTTTTTATTAATACACTCTGTTAAAATTAAAACTTTAAATAAAAATCCACCCAATCTTAGGTGGAATTTTTTATATTATCTTAATTAAATTATTTAGCCTGTTTTTGCATTCGGCTTCGCCCAAGATTTTCATAATAGAATAAAGTTCTGGGCTGTTAGTTTTACCTGTTATTGCAATACGGACAAACTTACTAGCGTCTGCAACATTACCAGCATAAGCTGTTGGATTTTGTTTGTAGGTTTTGTTATCAACAAAGTTGTGTTTTATTGCAATATTTTTAAGTTCTTCAAACCAAGCAGAATTGTCTACTGATGTTGCGTAACTTTTCATATATTCTGTTAAAAAACTTTTTAACTTTGTTTTATCTACTGCACCAAAATCTAATTCATAATTTGGCTTAAAGTTAGGAAGAACATAATCATATAAACTTAGTATTTCGCTATAATAAGTTATATCTTTACGTGGGCGCTCTCCGCCCCTATCTATTGATAACATTGCAAGCAAAGTCTGTTTATTATCTATAAAAATCTTTTCTGCCCCATATGCAATCTCATCATCTTTCCATTCTTTTGCCCAAGCCAGCGCATTGTTGTAAACCTCTTCTGCACTCATTTTAGAAATGATTGTTTTAGACACATCGTTTAACTTTGCAAAATCAAACATAGGGTTTGTTACGCCAATCTTTTTAACAGAGAATGGAAATTCTTGATAAAGTAAATTTGGATTGTTTTTACGCCAAATTTCAAAGTCACTATTTAAAAGATTTAACAAATATTCTATAACAGCATTAATTGGATAACCTGTTTTTAAAAAGTAACGCGCATCTGCAAACACATCTTTACGTTTACTTATTTTTCTTTTATTGCCAACCTCATTAAGCACGCAGATGTTTGGTGTGTGAGCATAACGGAAAGGTTCTCTGCCAAAAGCACGCGCAAGCTCCAAATGCACTGGTAAAGATTGATACCAATCTTGCCCACGAACTATAGATCGGAAGAGCGTCGTGTAGGGAAAGAGTGTCGTGGGGAGTGTTGTTGGG
>CANDFN010000015.1 GCA_947384015.1 uncultured Clostridia bacterium
CAATAACATTTATATTTTCGTTTGAAAGTGCAGCAATCTTATCATTAATAGCTTGTTGTTTATCTTTAGCAACCGATTTTAAATAGCGAATTATAAGTGTAGTATTTTCACCTTCATAAGCAACCTGATAACCCTCATACTTACCACCATATTCGTTTACAATATTGCCAATTTTAGAAGCATATGTGCTTGTTGAAGCAAGCCCTACTCTAACTTCTACTTCATTATAACCAGCAAATTCAAAATTTCCATTAAAACCAAACACTGCCATAATAACAATGCCAATTAATAAGAATAAACTTACACCCATAATGGCAAATTTGTTCTTTTTTATATATTCTTTGTTTGAAACATTAAAATCTCTTTTAGCCATTATTTCCTCCTTTGTGGAAGTTACATTTAGCACCATTTTGAGGATTAAATGGTAAATACATTTTTATAAACAATCTCATAAGTGCAAGTGTTGAGAACATACCAACTAAAGACAATACTAGCATTGCCCAACCAAACGATTGCAATGCCATAAAAGGCATACATACAGATGTTATACCAGCAGCAAGAAGCAATGAAAGTGTTATTAGAATACGCCTCCAAGTTTCTTTAACAGCTATATTAAAACTCACATAAAGTTGTGTATCTTTGTTATAATGATATTTTGCATTTTCTATTATAACAATGTGCATATCCGCCACCAAAATAAAGCATAATAACATGCCAATAATACCAGATAAATTAATATGCATAATTGGAATAGATTGCATTATAAACAAACCTATTGTTATAAAGAACAACAAATTAAAGCAAGCAACCCAGCCTATTTGTTTGTATTTAATTATTAAGAATATGAACATAGCAAGCACAACAAGTAAACTAACTACAGCTACAGAAATTGTTGCCCAACTACCATAACTAGATGATACAGGCACAGCCTCTATTTGTGTTGGCTGAAGATCAAGAATACCAGTGCGAATCATATTAACATATCTGTTAGCAGTGCCTCTATCTCTTATACCGCTTTTAGAAAATGAAATTTGTCCGGTTTCTTTAATTCCTTCTATTTCTGTGCCTAAGCCTAAGTTGATAATTGTATCTTCACCCAAGAAGGCATACAATGTTGGAGACCCGCTTGTGCTATTTGCCATTATAGTATCGTATGCATAAGTTGGATCTTTAAAAGTTATTTTTATTTTATAAACAGTAGTATTACCATCTGCGCCTTCGTTTAAATCTACAGACTTAACATCTTTGGTAAACAATACTGCTTTAGTTACATCGTTTTCATCTATAGAAAAACTTATATCCGCAGGGCTACCGATTAAACTTATAATATTTTGTTTATCTTCTTTATCTTTAATATTGCCTACTTGCAATAAAATACTATCATCACCAGAAGTTGCACCAGTTATATCATAATAACCGTAACTTTGAGCGATGCCTATCAATTGATTAATTGTTGATTGCCTTAATTCTTCATAATTAGAAGAATCCCCTTCTCGGTTAGATACACGGTGCAATATACGAACAGATTTACCTATATCTTGACCAAAAGAAAGATTACTAACAAAGTTTGAATAAGAATAGTGATTGCCTTTAATTGTAAACGGATAAGTAAAATTTACAAAACTAGCAACTAATAAAACTACTAGTATTATAGCAAAGACAACAAAAAGGCTTTTAGAACGTTTTTTAGTCATACTTCTCCTATTTTATTAATTATATCTTAACCACATTTTTTTGTCAAACAAAAAATGCTGCAAGAATTAATTTTTAGATAGATTATTACCAAAAACTGTGCCAATAAAACACCTTTTTGTTTATTTTTGCATTGATTACAAACTTTAACAAATTATTAATTTAATTTACTGAAATAATGTTTAATTCTTTTTTACTATATTTAGTATTATAGACGCTATTGCCGCTACAATTACAGCAAACAATAAATCTAATAGAATTGACATATTAAAAGCAAAATTTCCATTTAGTATAGAAAAGATTATAAAGGTTAATACCCCATATATTAATCCTGTTATTATAGCCTTAATTAAAAGTTTACCATCGGTTTTACGTTTTAAAAAGAATACAGTTAAAAATAATGATACAGCCTTAATTATGTCATTAACACACACAACCACTGTATTATTTAAATCGGCAAACTTTAACACCACAGCAAACAACACTATGCCCACCAAGGTAGTCACAATCCCAATTAAACAACATTTTAAAATAGTTAAAAACCCAGATAAATTTAATGCTTTAAGTTTCATATTCATCCTCCTATAGTAATTTATTTAAGAGGTTAAAATTTAAAACTTAAAAACTAGGCTCAATTTGTATTATTTTGTTTAAACTTAAACTTTTAACTGTTTTATTTAAATTTTGAAAAACTGTTTTGCTGTTAAATCTGTTGCCTGCTCTAATTCCTGATAATTTACATTCCTTAACATTGCAACAAATCTTGCAACATCTACAACATATTTTGGTTCATTTATTTTGCCACGATTTGGTTCTGGTGTTAGATATGGACAATCTGTTTCAAAAAAGAAACTTCCTATTGGAAGGTTTTTTACAACCTCTTGAACATTTTTAGCATTCTTAAAAGTTGCAGTGCCTGTAAAAGACATTTTTATACCCAACTTTAAAAGTTCGTTGGCATACTCTAAACTACCACCATAACAATGCATAACAGCACCATGTTTAAATGGCGCATGTTGTTTTAATATTTCCAAAGTATCGCCATAAGCGTCTCTGCAATGTATAACTATAGGCAAACAATATGTATTAGCCAATTCAATCTGGCTTACAAAAACTTCTTTTTGTTGTTCTTTGTTTTCTTTGTTGTGGAAGTAGTCCAAACCGATTTCCCCTATTGCCACAAGTTTGTTGGGTTCTTTAGTTTTAGCAACTTTAATAATCTCCTCTAATTTTTCTTTGTTATAATCCTTTAGATTATCTGGATGAACACCTACAGCATAATACATACAATCGTAATTATCTGCAATGTCAGCAGCCTTAATGCTAGAGTCTAAATCGTAACTAACACAAATTGCAGTGTTTACACCTGCAGACAAAAAATTAGCAACAACCTGCTCTATATCATTATTAAACATAACATCGTTTAAATGGCAATGAGTATCTATCATTTATATCACCTTTTAATAAAATTAAAAATAAATTATTTTAACTAGATTATAACACAACCTTCAAATTTCAACAAATTTTTTAAGGGATATTGACAAAAATTTTATTTATGTTATAATCCAATTGTTGGAGGAAACAATGTATATTGAAAAGATAAGCAAGAATGAAAATGTAATAAAAACTTTTGTAGAAACTTATTTAGGTTACCAACTAGCAAGCCAAAAAGTTTTAAAAACTGCTTCTGGTGAACTTGTTATGAGAGTATCTATTTTAAAAGACGGCTTAACAAAACCAATGAATTATGAATTTAGCGATTATACCGTTAGAGCATTAAGAAGCGGTGCTGTTAAGGTAGCTAAGACATTTGAAGCAACTCTTGAAAATGATTGGCACAACTTTTTAGGTTTTAAATTTGAAAACTATATTAAAAACCTTAACAACTGGTTAGACAATAAAAAGTTAGAAGTTTACTAATTAATAAAAAAATTCACATTTTATATGTGAATTTTTTATTTATTTTTTTCAATTTCATTAATTTGAGTTTGTTGCTCTTTTTCTTCTGTTATAGCAACATTCTCTTGATTTTGAACCTGTTGTGTTTTATTCCTTTTTTTAAAAATGCCTTTAACCATTCTCCACAACTCTGTTTTATTTTCCTTACCTGTTAACAACCTTTTTATATTGCCACGATGTGCAACAAAAACTAGTGTTAAAATGCCACAAATAAATATATAGTTGACCCAGTTGTTAGGGTTACACCTAATTAATTCTACAATACTACAAGCCAAAACAAAGCCTAAAGTGCAAATAGAAGCAAATTTAATAAACAACATACCAATAACCATTAACACAAAAGCAACTAATGCCAACTTCCAGTTTATTACCAAAAACACACCAATAGATGTTGCAATACCTTTACCGCCTTTAAATTTTGAAGTTACTGGGAATATATGCCCTAGCACAACACAAAAACCTGCAACATAAACAGCAATATCTGGATTGCAACCAAGTTTACCAAATGTTAAATATGCTATAAGCGTTGGTGTTAAACCTTTTATCATATCAAACACAAAAGTTAGAATACCAGGTAAGAAACCAAACTTACGCCACATGTTTAACGTGCCTGGATTTCCACTTGTGCCTTGTGCAGACTTCGTCACATCCCCATGATATGCGTGTGAGAAAATTTTTGCAAACAATATGTTGCCTATAAAATAACTTACTATACCTAATAAAACATAATACAAATATATCATAATTTAAATATTAAGCAAAAAACAGATTGCTTATACAAAATAGTAACATTATAAAAAAAATAATGCAACTAAATTTTAATTGAAATAAAAAATAGTGACATTTTTGTCACTATTAATCAATGACACCAAAGAATTTTGAACAATCGTTTAAATGATTTTTTGCAACTTCTATTTTAAACTTTATATCTTCACTAGGTTCATATGTAAATTTTTTTAATCTTAAAGTCATTTTAGAAAGAGTGTATCTTAACCTTAAAAGTTGAAATTTCTGTTCAAAATTAACAGGCTTTTCAACAACAGAGAAATATCCTTTTAAATAATTATCTAACCTATCTATATTAAAAAACAAACTAAAACAAGCTATTTCACTTATTGGATCGCTGGCAACACACTCGTCCAAATCTAAAATTCCATTAATAGCTTTACCATCCGTTAACGAATTCCAATCTATGAAGTCATTATGAACAAGAACAGCCTTTTCTCTTTGCAAAAGCACTTTGTTTGTTGAAAAAATCTTTTTATAGGACTTTGCTTCCTGCTTAGTTATAATATTGTATCTTACAAGTAGATTTAAATCATAATCCAACCCAGCCACAACAGATTTATACAGACTGTTAAATATACCCTTTAACTTTCCGCGTTTTGCTAAATCATTATTAAATGGGCCAAAGCCTTCAACTTCAATTTGATTTATTTTTGCAGCAGTTTTTCCCATTTCGTAAACTATTTTTTCTTCCATTTTAGGATTTTGTTTTAAGAACAATTCTACATTAATACCATTAAGTTTTTCTATAACCTGAAATGCACAATCATGTTCGTTTTCACATTCATGTATAGCATAAGTTTTATATGAAGGAAGATTGTTATCTATTAACAGTTGTGCTACTAACGATTCAACATAAAAATAACCATTTTTTACACCCATTGGATGACAACGAACAATAACTTCTTTACCACTTTTTAGACGCCCTATTCTGTTAGAATTAATCCCGCCCAAACTTTCTTGTTTTGTATTATCAAATTCATCTATAGAAACACATTCATCCTCTTTTAAACAAGAGTTTACAATTTTTATTAATTTTGAATTTTTTATTGCAGAATGTCTATCTTTCCAAATTTCTCCAGCTTAAGCTTCTGATATTCTTCTCTCACTTTGCCAATAGAACACATCTTTTCTGTTTATTATTCGTTTATTTATGCTTTTTAAATTCATTATAATTCCCCTTTATTTTTAAACACAACTCTAATTGGTGTGCCAGAGAAATCAAAAGCACGACGAAGGTTGTTTTCTATAAAACGATTATACGTATTACCTTCTATTATGCTTGCATCGTTACAATAAATGTTAAATGTTGGCGGTGCAACAGCAACTTGTTTACCATAAATAACCTTAAACTTTTTGCCATGTTTTGTTGGTGGCGACATTGTGCTAATTGCATTTGTAAGCACATTATTAAATAAAGCCATTGGTATTTCTCTTGTAGCATTTGCACGCACCTTATCTACCATTTCCATTATTTTGCCAATTCTTTGCCCAGTTGCACAAGACACATACAACGTAACATAATATCTCATAAAAGCAAGATCTATATCAAATTGTTTTTCAAACTCTTTCTTTTTTTGTTCCGATTTTTCTACCAAATCCCATTTATTAACAACTATAACGCTTGGCTTGCCTTGTTCGTGAATCAAACCTGCAATTTTAACATCTTGGTCGGTTATTCCTTCACTTGCATCAATTACAAGCACTGCAACATCACAACGCTCTATTGCATTAAGGCTACGTATAACGCTATAACGTTCAATACTACCTGCCTCAACTTTAGATTTACGTCTTAAGCCTGCAGTATCTATTAAACAATAATCTTTATTATTCCATCTAAATGGACTATCTATAGCATCTCTTGTAGTTCCCGCAACCGAACTAACAACAACCCTATCTTCACCCAGCAACTTATTGGTTATACTAGATTTACCCACATTTGGTTTACCTATTAAGGCTATTTTTATTTCCTCTGTTTTTACATCCTCTTCTATACGCTTAAAATCTTTAACAACGGCATCTAACACATCACCAATACCTTTGCTTAATTCTGCTGAAACTGCTATTGGCTCGCCTAAGCCTAACTCATAGAAATCATACGTTTTTTCAACTTCATTATTGTCCAATTTATTAACCGCTAAAACTTTAGGAGCTTTAGTTCTACGCAAATGATTAGCAATTTCTACATCTTGCGAGGTGCAACCAGCCCTACCATCTACAAACAATATTATAACATCTGCAAGGTCTATTGCCAAATTTGCCTGTTCTATAATACGTGCATTAATTTCGTCGTTAGAGCCAAAATCCAATCCTCCCGTATCTACAATTTGAAACTGATAACCACACCATTCAGCATTAGCAAAAATTCTATCTCTGGTAACACCAGGGATGTCTTCAACTATACTTATTTTACTACCTGCCACTTTATTAAAAAAAGTGGACTTGCCTGTATTAGGCTTACCAACAATGGCTACTAATGGCTTTTTCATAATGCTAGTTTACCACATTTATTTCTTTTTTTCAATCTTTTGCGGTAAATTTTAAAAATTAAATGTTGACAAACCTTTTACCATATGATAAACTTGTTTTGGAGTTTATATGACAATACCCGATTATTTAAAACAACAACAAGAAAGAATTATTGCAAATAATGAAGTTGAAAATTTAATAAGAAATTATAGCCTTATGGTTTCTTTATACGCCTCTTCATCATGCACAGAGAGCGAATATTATTCTATGTTATTAAACCAAGAAAATAAAACACTTTCTTTACAAAAAAAGTATTCTAAAATGCCTAGTGTTAAAAAGAAATTAAATTCTCATTTAAACGATTTAACCAACGCCATTAACAATATTAATTCCTCTAATTTTACTGGCACTGTTTAATTAAATATAAAAACGTTTAAGTTGTATTATTTTTTACATTTACTACATCCCCAGCACTTTTTGTGTTGGATTTTTTTTGCCATAAAAATTATAGCAGAAACTATTAGTGAAATAGCAACAACCGACGCCAGCGCCAACCAAAAGCCCTGAGTTAATGCCGTGTAAACAATGAACGAAATTATATAAGCAATAACCAGTTGTGAAATTAAACTAAACCACATCCAGAACCTTCCTGCCTCTTTTTTTATTACTGCCAAAGTTGATATACATGGGCTATACAATAAAGCAAAAATTAAAAACGATATTGCGCTTGCATAGGTAAAATTAATCAAACTGGTTGAGGCGGTTAAAGTTAACGCCAATGCACTTGTGGATGCTACTCCATTTGATATTGTAAATATAGACAAAATTAATTCTTTAGCTAAAATGCCGACTATTAAAGCACATAATATTCCTGCATTATTTAGCCCTATTGGTGCAAAGACAAAGCATAATTTGCCAGCAAAAAAGAACAAGATACTTTCCGTTATATCGTCTGTATAACTAAAATTAAACTGAGTATGAGACAACAGCCAAACGATTATGCCTACCATTAAAATTATTGTAAACACACGCTTTACAAAATCTACCGCATTTAATTTAATCATACTTCCAACATGTTTTATGTCTATATTTTTTAATGGCGGAAATTCTAATAACAAACCACGAGATTTGTTTTTTAAAATGGTCTTATTTAAAATTACGCCCAAAATTAAAGCAACTGCAATGCCCAACAAATATAAACCTACTACAATAAAATACGATTTTGCACCAAACAATGCAGAAGCAACCAGCACAAAAATTGGTAAACGTGCCATACAACTTATGTATGGGTTTAGAATGGAGGTTTTTATTTTTAGGTTTTTTTCATCCATATTTCGGCTTGCCATAGCGGACATGGTATTACAACCTAGCCCCATAAGCATAATATAAACAGCTTTTCCATTTAAACCAAATATTGATAAAAAGTCGTCAAACACATAAGCCATACGTGATATTAGTCCGCTATCTTCTAAGATAGTTAAAAATGCAAACAACAAGCATACTTGAGGCAAAAAAGATAGAACTGTAGTAAGCGAATTAAACACCCCACCATTAAAAAATTCTATCAGCCACACATTGCCAACATTTGCATACAAAAAGTTCATTATTGGATTTATAAGCACAAAGTTTGTAAGCCAAACTAGCACTTGACTTACAGCTGGCCCAATTAAGAAAAATATTAAATATATGCTTATAAAAAAGAATGCTAAAAAACCAACAAACATAATTATTGGATTTAACAATAATTTATCTGCTTTACTTTTACCATATACAAAGTTTTTATTGTAACTTATGCATTTTGACAAAATCTTATCTATGTAATCATATCTCGCTTTAACAACTTCTGGCAAAATTGCTTTAATTTCGTCACTTTGTTGCTGTGTAAGCCCAACATTTTCGCCGTTAAACGCAAGCAAAACCTGTTGTTTTGTTAGTTTGTATTTATTAACTAATTTATCTAGAAAAGTTTGTAAATATGGCGTTTTAACTATTGTTTTAGATACAGTTAAAATTTCCTTAGTTAACTTTTGTTTTTTTGCATCTATAATTTGTGCAGTGTTAAAATAATTGTTTAAACTTTTTAAATCTAAACTATTGCCATGTTTAACAAAATAATCGTAGTTATTTATAAGTAGTTTATATGTTTGTCCCATTTCACTTAATTGTAGGCACAAATACAGATTCCTTCTTAAACTATTAGCATCAGCAATAACAAGGTTTATACTATCACCTTTTAAAATCTGTTTACGAGAAACCTCCTCTTCAAAAGAAAAACAATTAAGGCTATAAATTCCAGGCAAATCCACAAAGTCGTAATCTTTATTTTCAAACTTAACAATTTTATGTTTATCTTCAACTGTTACTCCGTGAAAATTACCCGTGTGCTCACACGAGTAAGTTAATTTATTAAACAATGTTGTTTTACCCACATTGGGATTACCAATCAATAATACTTTATACATAATTAATCAATATATTTTTTGCTGTATCTGCTTTTAATGTAAAGCAAGAAGAATTAAAAATTACCAATAAAGTTTGTTTTAACATACTTTTGTTTGTAACCTTTAACTTTGAACCTACTAACATACCTAGTTCCATAAGGCGTAATTTTATTTTATCGTCTTTTATATTAATTTCTGTTATTATACAGTTTGTGTTTAATTTTACATCTGTTAATGGCATAAATTATAATATGCTTGCCAAACCTTAAAAATGAAAAAAATTATCTCAAAATGAGATAATTTAAAAACACCATATATTGTGTATTTACTATATTTAATACATATTAGATGGTTATCATTGTAACTTGTTTTGGAACAAGCAACTGTTTCTTTAAAAAGTTACATTTTTCGCCATCCATTGCATAAACAGCGTTAGAATGATTTCTTATTTCCACTTTGGTCACACTTTCCATTATTACGGCTTTAGATTTTTTTAAAGCCTTAACACCAAATAAAAACAATTTTGCTAAACGAAATGCGTTTATAAACGTTTTGCCACGAAGAACAATTAAACTAGCCTTTCCATCGCTTAAATCTTCATCTTTATTAAAATTAAAACCGCCAACAAATTTACTGCTAGAAAGTAATACAAATGAAGCCTTGCCATCAAACACTTTGCCGTCGTAAGTTATTGTAACAGGCATGGATTTTGCAGTAAATAAATATTTTAAAGCAGTTAAGAAATATGCGAACCTTCCAAACGCCTTTTTTAGTTTTTTACCGGTAGAGAAAGACACTGGCGTTACATAGCCTGCCGCTAAAGAATATGTAAGATATTCGTTACCATCATAAATTAAATCGTATTTTGTAGTGTTTAAACGTAAAATACAGTCTATTGCCTTATCTAGCTCGGTTGGTATTGATAAGGTGTGAGCCACATCATTGCATGTTCCGTATGGCAAAATGCCAACTATTGGATTTGCCCCACTTTTTGCAACACCATTAACCACTTGATGAAGAGTTCCATCCCCACCACAAGAAACAATTATATCGTATTTGCTTGCGTTTTCAAAGGCAATATTTTCACTATCATTCTCTTTATAGCCCGCCACAGCATCAACAACCGCATAACGCAAAGAAAGGCGTTTTTTTATTTGTGGTAAAAACTCTTCTATTTTACCCTTATAAGCGCCCGCATAATATATTATTAATACGCTATTAATTTGTTTCAATTTAGTTTCCTTTTGTTTTTGCTAGGGCTTGTTTTATTATTTGCGCCTACGCAAAATTTCATATTTGTTTAATTTGGCTTTTGTATAAATATACACTTGTTGTTTAGGAATTTTACACTCGGTTAAATCATTACCATCTAAATCTTCAATTCTATCTATTTTTATTATAGCATTATTTTTAGTTTTAGACAACAATTCTAAAGAAGATTTATCAAATCTGTTGCGCATTTCAACCAAAGTTTTGCCGTTTTTACTATCTTCCAACACAATAGCAATAAAATCATAAGTGGAAGTTGGCAAACTTGTGTCCAAGTTCTGTTTTGGATCTCCAAAATAAAAACCGCACGAATAATCCCTATGACTAGATTTGTAAATTTCATTCCTAATACTTACTGGAAGCTTGTATCTTTTATGGCTTGACAAATAGTTTAATGCCATACGATAGGCATTTACAATATTTGCAACATAATATTCAGTTTTCATCCTACCTTCTATTTTAATAGAGGCAATGCCTGCTTCTTGCATTTTGTCTAAATAATCTATCATACACATATCTTTACTGTTCATAATATATGTGCCATGAGAATCTTCTTCTATAGGATATTCTTGCTCTTTATTAATCTCTCTTATAACATAATTCCAACGGCAAGCCTGAACACAAGCACCACAATTAGCATCTCTGCCAGTAAAGAAATTAGAAAGTAAACATCTGCCAGAATAACTGATACACATTGCTCCATGACAAAAAGCTTCTAATTCTATTTCTGCAGGAAGTTTTTCGCGCATAGTTTTTATTTCTTCCAATGTCATTTCACGCGCTAAAATCAAGCGCTTAACGCCCATTTTTATATATACTTTTGCAGCTGCGCTATTTGTAATATTTGCTTGTGTGCTAACATGAATTGCAAGCTTTGGTGCAACACTATGAACCATGCTTATTACACCTATGTCCGCACAAATAACCGCATCTACCTTAATTTTATTTAAGTATTTTATGTATTCTGGCAAATCTTCTAAATCTGATTCGTGCGGAATAATGTTAACAGTCACATACACTTTTACATCATGCTGATGTGCATAATCTACAGCCCATTTCAATCCTTCTAAATCAAAATTGCCTGCAAAGGTTCGCAAACCAAAACGTGTAGATGCCAAATATACAGCATCTGCCCCATACTCTATTGCCATTATTAATTTAGATTTATCTCCTACCGGTGCTAATAATTCCATATGTTTTTATTATACATAAATTACAACATTTTTTCAACTATTTTTTAAGAGTTTGAATTATTTTTGCCATTGACAAAGCCCTAAATCTATGTTATATTTTAAATATGAAAACTTTTGAAGAAATTATTAACCAACTAACATGCCAAGGTTGGATAGTTAAGGAGCATGAAAAACACATTAGCCTTAAAGCAAAATATAGCACTAGCATTTTAATAAAACTAAGCAAACAACGTTTGGATGAAAGTTTAAGTGAAGATGAACTTTATTCATTATCTATACTAAGCGCTATTGAACAAAACTGTATACAATATGGTTGATATGCAGAAAATTTAGAAAAACATAAACAAAACACAACCTTATCTAGTATTGATTTATTAATTCATGGAACAATACTTGCCATGGATGATGAAATAGAAAATGTAAAAACATATTTAACAAAAGTTTACTACAAACGCAACTGGCAAACCTTAAAACCCATGTTAGAACTAATTGTAAACACATCAAGAAAAACCAGTAAGGTTTATAATGAAGCTTATAAAACCTTATGTGAAACATGTGACAGCTACAACGCAAGTAAGAGCGTTTAAATAAAAACAAAAAAAGCGGACTATTACTGTTCGCTTTTTTTAATGCTATAACCTAAACCATCGCCTATATCATAAATTTCACTATCCAACTGAGGATGAGTTGTAATTGCTTGAATGTAGTTTTTTAGCCCTTTTATCATAGCACGGCAACCTTTTGTGGTTGGTATTTTGCCAGTAACCATGCCATGAAAGTAAATATTATCTGCTATAACTATTCCGCCTAGTTCTAGTATGTTTATTAAGTAAGGCAAATAATTTATATACTGACCTTTTGGTCCATCTAAATAAATTAAGTTATATTTCTTTGTGCATGTTTTTAAAAAATTACCCGCATCCATATTATAAGCAGTAATTTTATTTTCTAAGTTGTGTTTTTTGATATTTTGCATTGCAATATCATAGCGCTCTGCTTCTAACTCTACAGTGTCTATGTGTTCTGCAGTTGTATTTTCTGCCATAGTTATTGTTCCAAATCCTATAGCTGTGCCAATTTCTAAAATTTGTTTACACTTATTTTGGTTTATTGTTTGACAAAGAAAAGACAATGTGTCTTCTAAGGAAATTGGCACATTGTTATTTTCTCCATAGGTTTGTATTTCTTTATCTATTATCATTTTATATTTGGCTTATAGTTTATTTTGTTTGCTATTTTTAATTATATAAAGTCTTTCTACAACATTTCCTAGTTACCACTTTCTATAATTATTGGCACAATCATTGGACGACGTTTTAACTTTTTGTTTAAATAACTTGTTAATGCTTTGCGCAAGGTTATTTTTACAGTCATATAATCACGAGAACGAAGATTGTCTGGATTAATACTATTTACTATTGTGTTGCGAGCTTCTTCCAACCATGTTTGAGCTTCTCCTGTATAAGTAAATCCACGAGAAACAATTTCTGGCCTTGCATTAAGCTCGCCTTTATTTGGGTTAACGTTTAGTATTACTATACACATACCATCTTCGCTTAGTTGTTTACGTTCACGTAATACATTACTTTCCATTTCTCCAATACCTGCACCATCTATTAGTCTACTACCAACTGGAACTGTGCCTGTTGCCTTTAAAAAGTTTTTGTTAACTTCAACACACATACCAAGCATTGGTAACAACACGTTATGTCTGTCCATACCAACAGCAACTGCAGTTTCACGCTGTGCAAGCAAATGCTTTTGTTCGCCATGCACCGGTATGAAATATTTTGGTTGAACAATGTTTAACATAAGTTTCATTTCTTCTTTACATGCATGTCCAGAAGCGTGAACTTGTTCTAGCTGACTGTAAATAACTTTTGCGCCCAAAACAATAAGCTTGTTTATAACATCGCTAACAGATTTTTCGTTGCCTGGAATTGGTGAAGATGAGAAAATTATTGTATCGTTTTCACCAATTTCAACACCTTTAAATTCACCTGTAGACATACGTTGAAGCGCGCTATGAGGCTCGCCTTGACTACCCGTTGATAAAATTAAAATTTCGCCATCCTTATAGTTTTTCATTTTATCAACTTCTATTATATTTTCTTTATTAAAATGCATTTCGCCTATTTGACTTGCTACGTCTGTAACATTAACCATACTGCGCCCAGTTAGCACAACATGACGTTTATATTTTTCTGCTAAACTTATTACTTCTTGCACTCTGTCTACATTAGAAGCAAAACCTGCCACAACAATTCGCCTATCTTTGTTTTCCATAAACAATCTGTCTAAAGTTTCGCCAACAACACGCTCGCTTAAAGAAAACCCTTCGCGTTCTGCATTTGTGCTATCACTCATATATAGCAATACGCCTTGTTTACCAAGTTCCGCAAAAGAATGGAAATCAAACTTTTCATCATGGATTGGAGTTAGGTCTATTTTATAGTCTCCTGTATGAACAACCATACCTACCGGTGTTTTTATTGCTAACGCAAATGCTCCAGGTATTGCATGATTTACATGAATAAACTCTATTTCAAAACAACCTAAAGTTATTTTTTGTTTTGGTTTTACTGCAATGGTTTTATATTCAACACGTTTGTGCTCTTCCATTTTTTTCTTTATTAGTCCACATGTCATTTTACTTGCATACAATGGAGCTTTAATTTCATTAACAACATATGGCACACTGCCTATATGGTCTTCGTGCCCGTGAGTGATTAAAAAGCCACGAACCTTTTCTTTATTCTCCACCAAATATGTGATGTCTGGAACAACAAGGTCTATACCCAACATGTCGGCAGACGGAAACATTACACCACAGTCTATTACTATGATATCGTTGCCATATTCTAACACTGTCATGTTTTTACCAATTTCACCAATACCGCCTAAAAACATAACTTTAAGGTTTTTGGCTGGTTTTTTGTGTTGCTTAGAAACAAGTTCTTCTGTTTGGTTTGTTTGCTCTAAATTTTGTTCATCAGTCAATACATCTTCTACTTCCTCTATTTGTGAAAGTTGATTATTTAATTGTTGTTTTAAACTACTACGGTTATTCTGTTTTTGAGAACGCGCCTTTTGATTGTTTTGCTTTTGATGAGCATTACCTGATTTTTGCACATTTGAATGTGCGTTGTTAAGCTTTGTGGTTGGACGTAAATCTGCATTATCTTTAATGCTTGCGTCAAACTCTTCGCTTGAAATTAAATTATCGTTCATATTTCTCCTTTAAAATTTTCGTGCAAAAAATAGCATAAAAAAATACTGTAAATTTTTTAATTAAAATTTATATTTTTACGGAATATTCCGATTGCACACATATTAATTTAATAAAAAATTAAATTCTTGTTTTTATTATAACACTTTAATTTTATTTGTCAAGCAAAATATTATTGTTTTTTTATTTTAATTTTTATTTTTAATTTTAAGTAAAATATTTATTATAATAATAACCATAATTTAATTAGATAAACATAAGTAAATTATTAAATAAAAAATTAGCATAAAATACTATTTTATAGCTATTTATGCCAATTTTTGTAACAATTATTTTTTGTCAACTTTTGTTTTAAACAATTTATTAAATTCCGCTTTAGACATAATATCTTTTTTATCTGCATCACCATAAATTGTTGCACTAACTGTAGGGTTTTCAAACACCTCTTTAACCATTTTGTTTAATTCTTCTACCGTAGTAGCCATGCGTTCTTCTCTATTTTTCTTTCTATTCATAACTTTATTATACCATTTAAAATCGGATAATAAATTAAAATATGTGCTAACTTTAGGTTCCGTGGCTGCCATAGTAAACTTAGACTTTTCTTTTATTTTTGTAATAGTATCTTCATCTAAACCATTTGCAACTAAATTAGAAATATATTCGCTTATAGTTTTTAAAATTTCGTTTATATTTTTCTTATCACATTCTGTAGCAAAACCAAGCATCCCTTCTTTTTCTACATTTTTATAAAACGGAGTGAAGCT